>JAFAPF010000006.1 GCA_019247245.1 Rubrobacter sp.
CCGTTCCGCAGCGGAGTAGCTACAAGTCCGCCACCCTACGCTGCAGACTGCACCCCTAGGGCCGGTATGATCTCCTTCCCGTAAGTAAGCCTCGAGTGTCTCTTCTTTGGCGTCGTGCATGAGGTACATGTTGAACTGGTCCACCCCAATCTCTTTGCGCACTACAAGCTTCACCATGTGGTTCTCGATGGTCCCCAGAACGCAGAAGTAATCTACTATGTCATCGGGGACGAAGTCGGTCGAGTGATTGTCGGCCTTACTATGCTGGCCGTAGTCGTAGTTCTGCTGGGCTTTTATGTAGTTGAGTTGGTGAGCGCAACCGGGATCTCTCCCCCCTCACCGTAGCGGGCAACGAGCTCGGCAACGTGGTTGCCCACCATCCCACTGAACCAGCGACACTGATTACGCTGATGGGCTAGGTCGTCCCTGACGTAGGCGGGGGCGACGCAAACCTTGATGCTCTTCGGGTCGCGACCCGCTGCAATCGCCGCATCGTGGACGTAGCGCACGGCCCATTCGAGCAGGCAAGGGTCGGCGAGCTGCAGGATGAAGCCGTCGGCAACGCGCCCGGTGAGGGTGATGGCCTTCGGGCCATAGCCGGCCATCTACACGTCGAGCTTGCCGCTCTTGACCCAGGGGATACGTACCTTTTTACCAGCGATATCCGTTTCACGGCCCTCGGCGAGGTCCTTCATGACGCGGATGGACTCCTCCACGTGAGCGAGGGTCGCCGGTTTCTTGGCAAGGACACGGCAGGCCGAATCCCCACGCCCGATACCGCACATCGTGCGGTTGCCGAACATATCGTTCAGGGTGGCAAAGAGTGAGGCCGTAACCGAAGGGTCGCGGGTGGCGGGGTTCGTGACCAGAGGGCCCACCATGATCCTCTCCGTCGCAGAGAGAATTTGCGAGTAGGTGCCGTAGGGTTCCTGCCACACGATATGCGAGTCAAACGTCCACGCGTGTGTGAAGCCGAGTTGCCCGGCCCGTTTGGTCAACTCGGCTACGCGCCAGGCTGGCGGGTCGGTCTGAAAGGTGACTCCGAAGTCCATACCCTCTCCCCTCGATGATCCAGCACGACGTCGGCATCCTGCGGAAGCTCCTCGGAGGAGCCAAGCTGCTCGATGATCCCCTCTCGGGCGAACAGAGCGGTATTGGGGAACTCGAGGTGCTCATCGTCCATAGCGACTAAAACATCGGCGTTCTGCGCCAGAAGCGTTGGCATGCTCAATCCGCCCAACGATACTCAAGGTCCAATATTTCTTGCTCTATCACTGTACGTCCATATATGAGTAAAACCCCGTTAGGGTCATACTTTTCGCGTAGCGCTTGCAGGCGCTCCCAGTTAGACCTTGCGTACGAGTTGACCACCTGGGAGGGATTGGCCGCTATGTCCGCCTCACTCACGTAACATCCCACGGCCAGTGGCTCTAACGCCCTCATCAGGGCGCGAAGTCACCTAACGTTGGCCTCATCCTGGCCCGCTTCCTCCCAAATGGAGTAGCACGCCACGTACCCCGGTGCGACCATCGAAAAAGCAGCGTCTGGCAGGGGCGGCACATCGGTGGGCGAGTGCAGCCTCGGACATAAGATCATAGAGTGGGCAGAGGGCACCGTGGCGAAATAGTCTTGGATGATGGCTAGCACCGCTGAGGGCGGGGAGGAATACCACATTGTATCCACCGCATATCGTTTCCCCTCCGGCCAGAACCTGTTCGCATTGTCAAACAGTGCATCAAAGGGCGTGCTGGCATCCAGTTCCTTCATCACGCAGTCTCCCAGTGGGCAAGTCGCTAAGGCAGAGAGTGCCTCGGCAGCCTCTTCGTCCGAATCGGCGAACGCAGTGGCAGACAGAATGCACACCTTCTCGTATCGGTCCGCAACAGACGGCGGGGCGCTTGCCAAGTACAACGTGAACTCCACATTCTTAGGCAGTGTGTTCACCATTCGCGTTGCCCACTCAACTACCTCCGGAAGCTTCTCCAGAGGATACGTTAGCGTGCTGGTGGTGATAGCTTTCGGAAGGGGATACAACCGAACGCGGTATTTCGTCGCGACGCCGAAGAACCTGGGCCCTGCGCCGCGTGCTGCCCAGAGCAGTTCCGTGTTTTCCGTTTCACTCGCTGTGACGAGGTTGCCTTCGGTCGTCACGACGTCTACGGAAAGGAGGCTGAAGCACGAGATCCCCCACTCACCGGCATTCCAGCCAAGGCCGCCGCTGAGGACAAAGCCACTGAGGGGCACACAGGGACAGTGTCCAACCGGAAATGCCAGACCGTGCTCCG
>JAFAPF010000039.1 GCA_019247245.1 Rubrobacter sp.
GGATGGCGACGAGGCCACGAAGTGCTAGCACCCACCAGCTGGGAGCGTGTTCGTGTGTCCCTGATTGCGGATAAGCACGACGCATGCCGATCTCCTTTTCTGTCGCTTCCTCAAGTAGGCTGACTATTACGCACAAGTATGATGCCAGCTGGCGATGCCTGCTGCTTCTTTCTAGAGCCCAGAGTTTCCACCCAGATGTACGGCATAATTTGTAAAAAGTGCGTCGCCGGTCCCTGCGGTCGGCGAGCTTGGCACCGGTGACCATGAAAGCTGCCATAACCACAGCATACATGGCGATGGCCGTCTGCATGTCGGTGAGGGTGATATCCAGGTCTTCTACTACCATCGAGAGTGTGAGGTTCATGCCTACGGTATCGTAGGCCATATTGAACGGCTGAGCGCAGAGCACCGCGAAGGCCAGGCCTCCGGCCGAGGCGGCGGTTACTCGCGCCTGTGCTGCATCAGGCATCCCTTATACTCCTCGGTTCTCCGCTCTTAGAGTTTCGCGGTCTATTCTAGACCCTTGGGCCTTGTATCTCGCTCTCCGTGGCGCCGCGGTAGATCGCCGCGTTCACCTCCCCACCCAACAGGAACGCAACCGCCGAAAGGTAGAGGTAAGTGAGCAACGCGATGGCTATGCCGAGGCGTCCGTAGATCACGCTGTAGTTGGCGAAGTTCGCCAGGTAGAACGAGAACCCCACCGAAGCTGCCGCCCACGAGATCACGGCGAGAAGCGTGAGCAAAAAGAGCGCAATGGGGATGCGAAACCATGCCCAAAGACCACGAGCGCCTCGCTCAGCCCTATCCACCCTGCGAGCCACTGCCCAACTGCGGCCAGGTCAGCAGCAACCCGACTCCGAGGATAGCCATAACAGCAAAGATGGGCGTGCACAGCACCGAGAGCGCGAACCGCTTCCACAAAGGCCGCGTTTCCTCAACCTGATCGATGTTCAAACTATCCATAAGCATCAAGGCAACGCCCGAGGCAGACCACAGGGCGAAGAAGACGATCCCAAAGGGGAGCAGCTTATTCTCGGCTACCTGCTTGCCCTGATCGACCAGGCCTTCCACTGCCGGTCGCACCAGCTCCTCGGGTAGCGAGGACCATACCTGCTCTAGCACCGGTCCCAGCGGCCCGGGGACCTGTTGGGTAAGCTGCGAGCCTGCCTGCTTTCCTTAACCCTTCGAACAAGCCGTTGACTCGGAACATCACCAACAGTACACCGAGGAAGATTATGAAAGGAAAAAGCGCGAATAGTACCTGGTAGGCCAGTGCCGCTGCGTACGTCATCATCCTGTGCTCGAGGAAGCTCCGGATAGAGCGTTCCCCCAACTCTCCGACCTTAAGCCCTCCGAGCCCCAAGACCTGCACGCTATCTTCCTCGAAGGCGGAGGAAGCCGAAGAGGATTTTGAGGATGGTGAGAACGGCCGGTATGGCCCCTCTGCAGGGGACGCTGGCAGCGTCCCCTGCAGAGCGAAGCCCTGGTTTTCGGACAAGTACTCTCTTACTAGTCATGAAATAGAGTCTCCTGTATCTGCGGTGGGTACTTCCTCAGTAGTAGTGGGTTCCTGCGCAACCATCAGGCTCGCCAGCCAGCTCGCCTCAGGGTAGGTGCTGAGCAGGGCGACCAAGAAGAGGGTCAGCGGCATCGCTAGGAAAGCGCCCGGCGCCCCGAGTAGGAAGATCCAGAAGATGAAGGAGAAGAAGACCACCGTGGGGGAGAGGTTAAGACCCCGGCCCATCAAATACGGCGAGAGCGCGTTCTCCGCGAGCACGTTGATCACCATTACGCCGATTATGACCCCGATCGCCCAGCCAGGCCCCGATTCGGCCAGGGCTAACAGCGCGGGCGGTATCATCGCGATCCCAAGACCTATATAGGGCACGTAGGTCAAAAAGAAGGTAAGCACGCCCCAGAGCACCGGATAGGGTACCCCCACTACCAGCAAGAGGAGCGTGACGCCGGCTCCGGTGGCGAGGTTGACGACGGCGCGCAAGGCAAACTGGTGTGTCACCCCCTTGCCTACGGCGAACATCCGCTCGACCCGCGGATGTCCCCTGTAGACGCTCGCCTGCAGTCGATGCATCATCGCGGGACCTTCGACGAGGAAGAACAAGACCAGCACCAGTATCAAGAACAGGTTGCTCAGAAAGCTTAGGATGGCGCCTGCGATCGTGCTTAGGACCGTAGCTATAGCAGTAGGGTGAACGACAGAAAAGAGATCGACGCTCGCCAGCCCCAGCCCGTCGAGCCACGCCTGTGCTTGGGCGAGCTGCTCGTCCCACTGTGTGGCATAGAACGAGAGCTCGGCCGTGAAGCGGTTGAGGGAGGTGCTAAGTAATATAACCAAGCCAAAGACGAGGGCTGCCAGCCCGACCATCGTGATCAGAAGTGCCAGCAAGGTCGGAAGACGGCGCCGCAGCCAGCCGTAGACCGGGCTGAGGATGAGAGCCAGCCACAGCGCAAAGAAGATCGGGTTCAAGATGGCCCCGGCGGCCGCGTACATCCCTGCGCACACCACGACCACCGAGGCGAGGACGACCAGCACACGGGCAATCGAAGCGGGTTGTCGCTGCTGCGCCGTCAGCGAGTGTTCTGTTTCTCGATTCTTGTCTTCAGCGGACTGCAATTTTTACGACCCGTTCATCTATTGCCTGGCCCGAAGACCGCGAGGGAAGAACGCAGGATCCCATCGACCGACCTCGTTGTGGAGCCTGTACTTCCGCCACTGCTCCTTGGCCGATCACGGTCGGAAGCCAAGCGCAATCCACAAAATCTGAGTTCGAAGCCGCGGTGTGGAAACCCTCACGCACCCACTACAGTCCTCTCCGGGATTGAAGTCTCTTGGGCCTTGCGCTTCGTTAAGGTCAGAACACGTTGCGTTAGCGTCAGCTCGGACGGTGGCTTCTTCCTGATGCGCTTGTAATAAATTGTCACTTTGCCTTCCTCTTCGGCGATCTTGAAGTAGTTGAGGTGGAACGAGGGATAATAGACTGGGGGCAGCCATCCGAAGAGGACCGAAGCCTTCTTGGGCAGCTTCAGCCACGTGCCGGTGTTGATCACGACTTTTCCATCCACTTCGTTTAGAGAGGCGATGTGGGTATGACCATAGATGAATACAGCGACGTCCGGGTCGTCTTCGAACACGCGCCGTGCTGCCTCGAGATAAGGAGCATCTGCCTCTGTTGCTGGTTCTTCTGGCCTGTATATGTTGAACCTATTGAGGGTCTTTCTCACGTCTCTGAGGAGAAAGCCAAGCGGGATGGCAGCGACCAACAAGAAGAAGGCGATAACCCCCTCGATCAGGAGGATCACCCGCAGGACGTCACCGGTGATTCCCAGAGAACGCGTTAGAGGGTTGTCAAGGATGGGATTGTAGTCGAAGATGCCAACCGCACTGACCAACCAACCGAGCAGCACCAGGAACCCCAGCGAGAGCAGCAAGAGTAAGGGCAGCACGATTAGTCTCAAGAGCGGCCCCATCTCCCTATAGAAGTAGTTGGAGATAGTCCAAGTAGGGATGTCGGTTATAGGCATGACCGCCTGGACGTCCTTGAGCCAGTTGCGCCTGCTGAACTCCGAGTACCTGCCCGCGGTGCCAACGATCTCCCTTGTGACGAAGTAGCCCACCGGCTGAGCGTACGGGTTGCCGAAATCAGGCATGTGGTTGGCTACATCACGCTGTTGGCCGTGCTCTATCCACAGCTTCTTGCCTGCTACTTCTCGGGTGATCGATTTTTCCTGTACAAGGTTTAGGTTATAGGCCTTCAAACGGTCGACGTATTCAGGGTAGCAGGCCAGCTCGTAGTCGTGGTTGCCAGGCATGATTGTGATCGCTATCTTGCTTCCGGTTGCCTTGAACTGCTCAAAGAGCTTCGGCTGCTGTTTGATTAGTGTCTCGAGCTTCTCCGTGCCCTCGATGGTGGTGAACTCCCACAATCCGAAAGCGTCTCCGTTGATGATCAGCTCGGCGCCTTGTTTTTGCTCGAGCTGCTGCAGAAATTCGATCAGTTCGACCTCAAAGTCACAGTTCTGGAGCTCCCCGTCACCTCCAATG
>JAFAPF010000410.1 GCA_019247245.1 Rubrobacter sp.
AACTTCGTTACGGTGGACTTCAACTTCACAAATAACGGCGACAAAGCTAAGACCCTCAGTACACCTATAATCAAACTGATAGATAGCACAGGACGGGAGTTTAGTGCTGATACCGATAGCTGGTCGTATGTCCCTGCAGATAGAAACTTATTCTTAAATCAGGTCAATCCTGGTGTAACCCAGCCGGGCACAGTTATCTTCACGGTCCCGCAAGGAGCTTCAGGGTTTAAGGTGCAGGTGCAGGACACCAACTACTTCTCAACAGGGAAAGCTACGGTTGACCTAGGCTTCTAAATCTTTTGGTTTAGGGGTAGAACCTCCTGCGAGATACAGTGTCTACTAACGTTTTGCGCAAAAAGGGTCCAGGCTGTTGAAAAACTCCTCAATAACCTTTTCTGGCCCTTATTTCAGGGACTGAGAATCCTGTTTTGTCGGCATTTAGACCTGTTTTGGTCCTGTTTTGGATCACGAACTGCTCTGACAACGACTTTTTCAACAGCCTGCGTCGTTTTTGGCCTAGAGCTGGTTAGAGAATCCCCATTTTGCGACTAATCTTTCATTTACTGCTTCGAGACGAGCCTGAGTAGCAATGAAAGCTTGCTAGGCTTCTTCAGCCCTCTTCGTAAAACTACTGTAGCCTAGCCACGCTATAGCCGTGTTGAGTACGACGCTGCTAGATGCGCTCACATACACCAAGAGGAAGCTGCTCGTTCCACCACTTAGAAGAACACCAGCCGTCCCAGCACCTACCGCGCCGATGATGAGCACTATGGCAGCCATGGACGGATAGACACGAGCTTGCATACTGGATATCCCGAACAAGGCCCAGCCCAGGCTAACGAGCCAAGTTGCCCAAATAAAGCTCTGCGCCAATACTAAGCTACTAAACGTAACCAGAAAGCTGATTAGCCCAAGATTGCCTGCAGCCCCAGCCTGATAAGCATATAGCCCAACCACTCCCACCAACAGCAGCACTGTAGCGCTCTGCGCGATTACTAACCGAAAGAGCCATACAGCTTCGCCAAGGGAGCCTTGCGCAGGGAGTAAGATGAGGAGGGTGATAAGGGTATTGGTTACAAACAGCCCCCCAGCTACTACAGCTGCCAGGCAACTCCACTGGGTAAGATTCGAACGTGACATTATCGGTGCCTCTCTTATCCATTAAGGTTTCCGGCGCACCTTCACTCAGCTTCTAAGTAGAAAAACCCCTCTATTCTGCTCTCGGCAATCCGCCTCCCATAGCCTGCAAAGCTACTCTGGCTCGGTGTTAAAGGATCCTCGATTCCTGGGCCTTAAGAGTTATCCTCGCGAGTGCTTCCGTCGTCTCCTACAGGAGACTCGTATGCTTGCATTTGCGTCATCAGCGTGACGACAACCGCCAGCTCGGCGGCCATCGCGCCTAGGTCAATAGCTCCCCCTGCTTGCACCTCTCCTGCGTACGGTCCAAGGAGCGGGATGCCTACGTTGTGTGCTGTGACGTATATGACAATGATCAAAAAGTTGCCAGCAATGCCGACCAGGAATAGCAACCTTTGGGAACCCCAGATCAGCAGGGCTACGCCGTAGAGTCCCTGGGCGAGGAAAACGGTTAAAAAGGACACTCCGTATCCCCACCAGTTATTAAAATAACCGGGCATCACCCAGAGGTGGATCAGGGCGGCAACTATCGAGAACGCCGCTGCCATGTACAGGGGAAATCCCCACCGGGGTTGGGAGTACTCCGATCGGCCAACACGGGTAGGCCAAAAGCACAACACGGCACAAACCACCATTGCCACAAGCTCCGCTGCCTTGGTGAGCGATCCTACAAGGTCAACAGCCTCCGGTGCTTCTGTGCCGGGCGGGGGCACAAGCCGGAGGACAGCCCAGAGTACTATCAGCATACCCGAGATACATGCTCCAGCTAGGTGTATCCTGCGAGAGGGCCACGCAAGGATAGCAGCCGCCGTGATCGCCGTAGCTACGCCCGCGATGCAGAAGAACACTCCGTGAATCGTCGATGCCCAAACAACTACTCCCGCAACGGAGACGAAGGGTATCCCAGTGAGGGTTGGGTCCTCAAAGCGGGCTGGAGCGATGCCGATGTGCAGCGCGGCGCTAGTGATGAGCCCCCCAGCCGCTGCTATGCGCCAACCAAGCGGAGGGACGGGGTGCTTCTCAGTTAGTCCGGCCCTCACTTGCCTACCATACATTTCGCCGAGCACGAGCCAGGCAGCCGCGAGGATCGCGAGAGGCAACGGCATCAGGCGTGCTGTATCCCGGAAGGTTGTGGGTAGCGAAGCTGTAAAGCCCTCCTCGGTAACCACTAGCGGGGAAGGAGGCTGCCCTTCTACAGGGGTAAGGCCCTTGCGCTCGAGCATGGCTTGCATCCCGCTTATCTCTGTCGGCTGGCTCACCTGGATCTTCTGAGCAAGCCTTGCGACTTCGGGGCGTTTGCTGAGCTCAAGTATGGCTTGTGCCATCGGCAGCGCACCTTGATGGTGAGGGATCATGAGCCGCAAGAATTGCTCGTCAACTTCTTTGGGAGTTGCCTGTTTTAGGCGATCAATCTCCTCGGGAGAAGCCATACCCAGCATGCGTCCGTAGGTGGGGTGCCCCATCCAGTTCATGGCGGGCTCCGATCCTGTATAAGCGAGGGCCCAAGCATCGAGCCAGCCCTGCATCTGGCCGATCTCTGCCTGCTGGGTCAGGAGAATATCGGTGGCAAGGACACGAATCGACGGGTCCTGCGTGCGGTCGCGAGCTATGTTAGCCATCTCTACGGCCTGAGCGTGATGAACTATCATATCGCGAGTGAAACCTACCTCCGGCGAATCTTCACCGGGCGACTGCGGAACGAGAAGTAGCACCAGCGAAATAATCACTCCCAACAAGATAGTAACCAGAGCTAGTAGTACGGGAGGTTCACCCAAACGCCGGAGTGGCGGATGCGCCGAGAACGAGCCGTCCTCCGAATATAGAGGACCTATCCCTGTGCTTGTCACGTTATGCTCGTGCGCCATGAGACCAGGCCTAAGACGATAAATTTGTCTAACAACAGCCGTACTAAACCGTGGCAGTGGCTAAAACCTAGCAGAGGTTCAGCGAGGAACACGGAACCACTCCGCGGATAAGCGCATGAGCGTCTCTTTCCCGTGACTCTGGGCCACAGCTTTATCAATATGACCGCCCCGAGACCTAGAGCCCCAATCTGGAGGAGATGAGGGCCTATTATACCCCCCGTCTCCTTCTGCCCATTAATCTCTGGGTCACTTTTGAGAAGCGTGCGAACCCCTTTACGGGCTAGATGGTTGTCGTCAACTATCAGCACGCCTTTTGGAGCCATGAAGCTGCTCCTGACAGGTACACTGATACGCGCGTTCCTCCGGGAACCGAATCCACCCCTAGTTGACCGCCCGCTATCTGGGCTCTCTCCTCCATGATGGTCAGCCCGTAGCGTTCCTCTCGTGGTACCGTGGCCGGTTCAAACCCGACCCCTTTATCGGTTACCTCGATCATTGTGTCTTCTCCTATTGTTACCAGCCGGACCACCGCCTCC
>JAFAPF010000077.1 GCA_019247245.1 Rubrobacter sp.
AGCATCATCATCGGGTTCTCGAGCAAGCGCTTGACCTCGGCCATGTAGTGGGCTCCATCGGCGCCGTTGACGATGCGATGGTCGGCCGAGAGGGTGAGCTTCATCACGTTGGCCGGAACGATCTCGCCGTCCTCGTTGTAGGTCGGGTGCTTGACGATGCCGCTAACGGCTACTATCGCCGCTTGCGGAGGGTTGATGATGGCGCTGAAGCTTTCGACGCCGAACATGCCCATGTTGGAGACAGTGATGGTGCCACCCTGGTACTCGTCTGGCGTGAGATCTCCCTCGCGGGCCCGCTTTGCCAACTCCTTGGACTCCTGCGAGATGGCAGATAGACCTTTGTTGGCGCAGTCCCTGATGACGGGGGTTATGAGGCCGTCCTCGAGCGCCACGGCCATCGCCATATCGACTTGCTGGTGCAGCTCGATGCCCTGGCTGGTGTACAAGGAGTTGAGCTTCGGGAAATCCTTAAGGGCCGACGCACACGCCTTCATGACGAAGTCGTTGACGGATAACTTTATTTCCTGCTCGGCGAGCCTCTGGTTGAGCTGCTCGCGCAGCGCCATCGTCTCGTCCATCTGAACCGCGACCGTAGCGTAGAAGTGAGGAGCTTGTTGCCATGATGCCGTCATTCGCTCGCCGATGATCTGCAACATCCGGGACGGCTCTTGGAGCTCGGTTCCCGGAGCCCCGGTGGGCTCGGCAAGTTCCGGAGGCTGCCAGATGGCTTGCGGGGCCTCCTCGGGCGCAGCTTCGGGCGCTTCGGTCTCAGCCCTGCCGTCGGCTTGGGCAACCCCGCTTTCTATCACTGCACGCACGTCGCGCTCGATAATGCGGCCTTGCGGACCCGAGCCCTCTATCTGTGAAAGGTCAAGGTTGTTTTCGCTGGCGAGGCGCCGAACGATGGGGGAGGCGCGGACTTGGCCGTTGGCTGCGCCCTCGGCCTGTGCTGTGACGGCAGGGGCTTCTTCCACCTCAGGCGCTTCTTCTTCCTCGGCTTCGGTAGCGGTCTGAGACTGCGCTTCGGCATCCTCCTCTGCCTCGGATTCTTCGGCCTCGGCCTCGGCAGCGCCGTCGCGCTCGGGGGGCTCCTCACCCTCGCCCAGGATCACCGCTATCGCTTCGCCGACGGGCACGTCCTGGCCTTCCTGAGCAATGATCTCGTGGAGCGTGCCGGAGTCCTCGGCTTCGATCTCCATCGAGGCTTTGTCGGTCTCGATCTCGGCTATCGGTTCACCCTCTTCGATTTCATCGCCCTCGCTCTTGAGCCACTTGAGGAGGGTGCCCTCCTCCATCGCATCGCCCATCTTGGGCATGATCACTTCCGGCACTGCTACACCACCTCCAGATAAAGCACCTGTCGTGCCGCCTCTGCCACCTGCTCCTCACTGGGGAAGGCTGCGAGCTCAAGATTCCGCGCATAAGGTCCTGGAACCTCTGCCCCACTTACCCTCTTCACTGGTGCATCCAAGTAATCGAACGCCTTATCTTGGATAATTGCCGTGACTTCGCTTGCTACCCCGAAATAACGCCACTGCTCCTGCACCGCAACCGCCCTATGCGTCTTCTTGACCGACTCGATGATCGTCTCCTCGTCAAACGGTCTTAAGGAGCGCAGGTCTATGACCTCAGCTTTTATGTCATCCTCATCATTTAGTTTGTCGGCGACCTGCAAGCAGAGGTTAACCTGGCGCCCATATGAGATGAGCGTCACGTCATCTCCCTCGCGGGCTATACGCGCTTTGCCAAAGAGCACGGTATAGTCGCCTTCTGGTACCTCACCTTTCGTGCCGTACAGTGCACCGGCCTCAAGAAAGACCACTGGGTTTGGGTCCCGGATGGCGGTAAGCATCATGCCTTTGACGTCGTGGGGCGTGACGGGAGCGACGACCTTAAGACCAGGGAATTGGCCATAGAAGGACTCTAGTGAGTGAGTATGCTGAGCCGAGAGCTGCACGCCACCGCCGTTGGGACCGCGGATCACAAGCGGTACTTCCACCTGACCGCCGGAGAAGTAGCGTACCTTGGGAGCATGATTAACGATTTGGTCGACTGCCAAGAACGAGAAGTTCATGGTCATCATCTCGACTATAGGCCGCATACCCATCATCGCCATGCCGACAGCCGTGCCTGTGAAACCGTCTTCGGAGATGGGGGTGTCGATGACCCTATTGGGGCCGAATCTGTCGAGGAGACCGTCGGTGACGAGTTGCGTCCCGCCATAGACACCGATATCCTCGCCCATCAGTACGACGCTGTCGTCTCGCTCCATCTCCTCGCTCATCGCCTCCCTGAGAGCCTCACGATAAGTCTTCTCGGGCATGGCGTTACTCCTCCTCGCCCATGTACTCGTCTTCTCCCGCATAGACATCGGTGTAGAGTTCTTCGATCGGAGGCTCCTCACTCTCTTCAGCGAACGTGGTTACCTCATCTATGGTCTCCTTCATCTCATCCTTTATCTCCTCGATCCTGTCCTCATCCAGGGTGCCTCTTTCGAGTAGTTTATGCTCGAGGAGGCCGATCGGGTCGCGTTCCCGCCACTTTTTGACCTCGTCTTTCGTTCGGTACTTCTCAAAAAAGTCTGCCGCCCCATGTGGCGCCGTACGGTACGTGATCGCCTCGACGGCGTAGGGTTTGCCAGTCTCTCGGACCTGCTCCGTGACTCTGTGGGCGCACTCGAGGACCGCTTCCAGGTCCATGCCATCTACTTTCTCGTTCTCTATACCATAGGCGTTAAACTTAGCCGAGAGATCTGTCATGGCGGTGGAACGGGCGACCGATGTACCCATACCGTACTGGTTGTTCTCAACGATAAAGAGGGTCGCGTTCATCCCATCCCTGCCCCAGAGTCCTGCTAGGTTGGCAGCCTCGTGGAAAGGTCCGATGTTTACCGCTCCGTCACCGAGATAGAGCTGACAGATCTGATCGGTTTCGTTATAGCGCAAGGCGTAACCCATACCTACACCTATGGGTACATGCCCGCCAACGATGCCCCAACCCCCATAGAAGCCCCGCTCGATATCGAAGAGGTGCATCGAGCCACCCTTGCCCTTTGCGAGGCCGGTCCTCTTGCCGTAGAGCTCGGCCATAGTCTCTTTGGGGTCGCTGCCTAACAGCAGGGGAAAAGCGTGGTCACGGTAGGCGGTGATGACTTTATCACCCTCTTTGTAGGCATCGATGAAGCCGGTAGCCACGGCCTCCTGGCCTATGTACACGTGCAGGTAGCCTCCGATCTTGCCTTGTCTGAACCCCCTCTGGGTGGCTTCTTCGAAGGTCCGGATCAGGGCCATCTTCTTGTACAGATCTGCGAGGTGGTCGTCGCTGGTGGCTACCGAGGCTTCCTCCTGGGACTCCTCGTGTGTTTCCACGCTCCCGTTCCCCATACGGTCGTTCTCTGCCGGCATAAGCGGCCCCCTTCTTTCATGGAGCTAAGGTTTGCGAGAAGGATACCAGACTCTGGCCTCTCACTAAGTGCGTTCTTTACCTGTTGAGCAGGGCTTCGAGCCCGCTGCGGGCAGCTCTGAGGGCGCGGGCACGATGAGAATATTTATGCTTTAGAGCGCCAAGCTCGGCGTAGGTCTTTGCGCCCCCCTCGGGGACGAAGATTGGATCCCACCCGAACCCTCCGGAGCCTCTAGGGTCTGGTGCAATACTTCCCTCTACCTCCCCGACGAACACGCGCACGGAACCATCCACAACGGCCAGCGCAACGGCGCAGACGGCTCGGGCAGAGCGGTTCTCTTCTGCGGACAGCATCCGGAGCAAGCCTTGGTTTCCGACGCTCTGTAAGAACCATTTGGTGAGAGCGCCTGGTAAGCCATTCCAGGCTTCGACAACGAGTCCCGAGTCCTCGACAATTACGGGGTGATCGGGGTCGTGGAGGGCTTCACGGGCAGCAGCGACCTTAATCATGGCGACCTCTGCTACGTCGAGGCTCTGGGGTTCCTGGAGATCTAGGGCAACGCTTTCCAGCTCTATACCCAGGATCTCGACGGCTTCTCGGGCCTTATTCGGATTGGAAGTCACGAAAAGAGCTTCCACGTTACGAAGTCTACAACCCGCGCGTCCTTTATGATAGAGTCATCCGCATGCCTGAGGTGAGGGTCGAGAGCCTTAAGATCGAGATGACGGACAGCGAGGTTCGCATCCTCGCCAACTCTGGGGATCTCGCTCTCGTCTTCCCACGTACGCTTTGGGAGAGCGCGCTCACAGAGGTCGCAACGTCCTCGGAGCCCACCTCCCGGGAGTTAGAAGAGCTTATGACTTTGAAGCGACTGCTCAAAGAGCACGCCGAAGAGAATTCATTCGCCACCATTCTTGAAGAGGTACCATGTGGTGGTAAGAACTGGGGTCAGCAGTTCGACTTGGTGCTGCGACCGGCGGAGATATTCGCGGCGACAACCGGTTATCTTTTTTTACCGGAAGTTTTGCCAGAGCAGATGGCCTTGATTAGGACGAGCCTGGAGGAAGATGCTTTTGTCGAGCAGGCGTATATCGTCGGGGTGCTGGCAGAAGTTGAGGCGTTCGCTGCTGGGGATGAGCGTCTGAAGGCGCTCTCGATCCGGGGAAGGCGATGCAGTTCAAGCCGCTTCGAACTCGCACCCGAGCTCTGGCAGGTCCTCTCGGAGAAGCTCGGCTGGAGGAATGTCGCACCCGTTGCGCTGTCGATAGGCGAAGACAGAAAAGAGGTATAAAACCGATGTCGATTATAGACCTCGATCGCTTCGACTTTCTGTATGCCAACCGGGTCAAGGGGATGAAAAGCGCGGCGACCCGAGACCTCATGGCCACTCTTTCGCGCCCCGGTATCATCTCGCTCGCCGGCGGCTTCCCCGATACTAGAGCGTTCGGTGAAGAGGCTTTCCGCGAGATCTACTATAACGTTGCTGCCGATTCGGCTCAGGCCCTGCAGTACGGTCCAACCGGAGGGCTTGAAGGAATCAAAGACGTTATCGTGGACGTGATGGAAGCCGAGAATACCGGGGCGCGCCAGGAAGATACCTTTATAACCACCGGCGCCCAGCAGGGCCTCGATCTCGTTGGCAAGGTCTTCTTGGACGAGGGAGACGCTGTGCTTTGCGAGGGGCCGACTTACGCGGGGGCACTGAACGCGTTCGCGGCCTATCGGCCCAGAATCATACACGTACCCATGGATCGGGCAGGTATGATCCCGGTAGCCGCCCGTGAGGCGTTGAAGAGCATACGCAAGCGGGGTATCCACGTAAAGTTCATCTATACCGTGCCCAACTTTCAGAACCCAACCGGAGTCACTCTGGCCGTCGAACGCCGATACGAGCTTCTAGAGATAGCTCACGAGCATGATCTCATCATTCTCGAGGATAACCCTTATGGGATGCTTCGTTTCGAAGGGGAGGCGCTGCCGACTATAGCCTCTCTGGAACAGGAGTCCGGCGCTGGGGCAGACCGGGTGGTGTACCTGGGAACGTTCTCTAAGATCTTCGCTCCAGGGGTGAGGTTGGGGTGGGTACACGCCCAGCCGGGAATTCTGCACAAGATCAACATCGGCAAGCAGGGAGCGGACATCTGCTCGTCGAACCTCTCGCAGATGCTGATCTACTCGTACTTCCGGCACGCTGATTGGCGCTCTTACGTAAGACGTCTCATGATGATCAACAAAGAGCGACGCGACACAATGCTCGATGCTTTAGCGGAGTACATGCCCAACGAGGTGCACTGGACCCACCCAGAAGGCGGGCTGTTCATTTGGGCGACACTGCCTTCGTATCTGGACGCAACAGCAATGCTGCCCAGGGCGGTTGCGAAGAACGTGGCATACGTGCCGGGCGAAGGGTTTTACTCCGGTGGCGCAGGTAAGAACTGCATGCGCTTGAACTTCTCGTTTGTCGAACCCGAAAGTATCAGGCGTGGTATCGAGCTCCTGTCCGAGGTGATTCGGGAGAGGATGGAGCTCCGCGGCGACCTGGAACGGGGCGTTCGCTCCGCCACCCTGGGCAAACGTCCCACTGGTACTCCCGCGGCTTCGATACACCCCCAGGGTCAGTAAGGCGGAGACGTAGCTTTGGCCCGCCTGGTAGTGTTGATGGGTGGCCACTCAATGGAGCGGGACGTCTCCTTCGTGACGGGCCGACGTGTTGCCCATGCACTCGAACGTTTGGAACACGAGGTTCATACTCTAGATATTGAAGAGACTACTACACAAAGACTCATCGAACTAGCGCCGGAGGCGGCCTTCGTGTGCCTGCATGGTCCCGGTGGAGAGGACGGAACAGTACAGGCGCTCCTGGAGACCTTGGGTATACCCTACACGGGTAGCGGACCACTCTCTTCGATCCGCTGCCTAGATAAGGACTATGCCAAGCGGGCGATGCAGGCTGCAGGTATCCCGACTCCCCCTATGAGAACTTTCTTAAGACGGGCGATGAACGAGATGGGTGCGGCGGCAGCTTTGGAACCTGCGGCGGAATACCTCGGCTACCCGCTCGCGGTCAAGCCTGCCCGTGAGGGTTCAAGCTTCGGTCTCTCCAGAGTCGAGGAACCTGAGGCCCTTATAGAGGCTGTCTATGAAGCCTTCGGCTACGACGCCAAGATTCTGTTGGAGCGTTGGGTTACGGGGGCCGAGATCTCCGTTCCTATCCTCGAACCTGTCGGTGAGGAGCCTGAAGTTCTTGGGTTGGTCGAGATACGGCCTCGCGAAGGTGCATACAACTTCGAGGCCAAGTACACTCCGGGGGCCACCGACTTCGCCATCCCGGCAGAGATACCTGTCGAAGCCGCTAAGCGGGTCGAGGAGATTGCCTTGAATACCTACCAGATCTTGGGCTGCTCCGGTTTTGCTCGGGTAGATACAATCCTTGAAAGCGAGACTCCCTGGATCCTAGACGTGAAAACCATCCCTGGTTTCACCGAGACCTCTACCCTTCCTCTAGCCGCAGAAGCTGCCGGCATCAGCTTCGAGAGGCTTGTTGAGGCTATTTTGGAGGCTGCGTTCACTGGCCGGAGCCCCGGCTAAGCTGTAACAGTTGCTCATACAGGGCTTCAGAGCTTCCGCAGGGTGTAGCTTCGGCGTTTGTAACAAAGCGCTATCGTTGATACACTATCCGGACAAATTCGGTAAGCCCCTGCTATCCAAGTGAAGCCCTCTGCTTCCGGAAAGCCGCGCCAGACCAGAGGAGGCGAAAAATAGCTGCCTACGAAGTCATGTTCATAGTCATCCCCGAGTTCGATGAGGAGCAAGTCGAGAACACCATCGCGCGTTTTCGTACCATCATCGAACGGACTGGTGGAGAGGCGGGTGAAGTGAATAATTGGGGCCGGCGCAAGCTGGCGTATGAGATTGACCATCGCAGCGACGGCTTCTACACCGTCATGCAGTTCACCGCCGGCGAAAGAACGCTCTCCGAACTAAAGCGCATTTTGCGCGTCTCCGACGACGTGCTCAGACACATGATCGTGAAACTCCCGCCAACGTACGCCCACAAACCGTTCCCGGAGACCGCCGAGGTCTCGAGCTAATTTTGGAGAGGAGATCTTATGGGTAGACGCAGGAATGCTGGGTCGCGCCGGGAGCGCCCAGTCAAGGACAAGCCGTGTGTGTTCTGCAAAGAGAATATAGCGTACGTGGACTATAAGGACTACACCATGTTACGTAGGTTCACGTCGGACCGCGGCAAGATCCGGGCACGTAGGGTCACTGGGCTTTGTCCCCAGCACCAGCGTGAGTCGGCTACCGCTATAAAGCGCGCTCGCGAGATGGCGCTAGTGCCCTATGTAGCTGGGCAGTAGGGAAGAACATAATGCAGGTGATACTCAAACAGGATGTCGAGAAGATTGGACAGAGGGGCGACATTGTAGAGGTTAGTCGCGGCTACGTCCGCAACTTCCTCATGCCACATGGCCTGGCCGAGGTGGCCACTCCTTCTAAACTAGAGGAGGCCCGCCGCGAGATGGCCGAGGCCGAGGAGCGCGAACGGCGCATTGCCGAACGCGCTAGTGAGGTTGCCGAGACGTTGAATAAGAGTGTTATCACCATCGAGGCCCGCACCGGAGAGGATGAGCGCCTCTTCGGCTCCATTACTGCCGCCAATATCGTCTCCGCCATTGAGAAGGCCCGCGGCATCCGGCTCGATAGGCGTCGTGTCAGGCTCGACGAGCCTATCAAGTCGTTAGGAACCCACCAAGTACCCATCCAGGTTTACGGGGATATCGAGTCGAGTGTAAAGGTTATCGTCGTCCCGAAGCTGTAGTGCTAGCTGCCACCTAAACCAAAGCCTTAAGGGTGCTGTCTTGTAATGGGATCCTTTTTGCTGCATGCTGATCATATGGAGCATAGGGGGAGGATCCGGGGAGTACCATCGGGGGCCACTGGCGATGCCCTGGTGCCGCCACACGACCTCGACGCCGAGCGAGCCGTGATAGGTGCAATGCTCGTCTCCGAAACCGCGGTCTCGGTGGTTGGGGAGATGCTCGTTGCGGAGGACTTTTACTCTGAGACGCATCGGGTCTTGTACGGTGCCATGATGCGTTTGTACTCGCGCGGCGACCCAATAGATCAGCTCACGCTCACCAATGAGCTCAGGAACATGGGGGAGTTCGATCGCATCGGTGGACGACAGTACGTATTTCGGATCGTCGAAAGCGTACCCACTGCTGCTAATGCCGCCCGTTACGCGGAGATTGTCCGTAGCAAGGCGCTTTTGAGGGCCATCATAGACGCCGGAAGCCGCATCCAACAAGAGGCCTTTACCGAACCCGAGGATGTAACACAAGCACTCGACGCCGCCGAGCAGCTTATCTACGGTATCTCCAATCGGCAGCTGAAAGAGCGTTTAGCCCCCATTTCGGAGCTCGCACCGGGCGCCTTGGAGATGGTACAGAGTCTGTACGAGGCCGAGGGTGAAGTCACGGGGGTCGAATCCGGTTTTGAGGATCTCGACCAAAAAACGACGGGGTTTCACAAGAGTGACCTGGTAGTTCTGGCTGCCCGACCTGCGATGGGCAAGACAGCGCTCGCTCTGAACATCATTTGGCATGCCGCGGGAGCTAAGGGGCTGCCGGTGGCGATCTTCTCGTTAGAGATGAGCAAGGAGCAGCTCGTTCAGCGTCTCATCTCGCAGACCACGCGAATAAGGACTCAAGACCTGAGGAGTGGCAACGTAAAGGCCGAGGACTGGCCTAAGCTCGTGCGTGGGGTCGCCGAGGTCAGCCGCGCCCCGATCTGGATCGATGATACTGCCGGCATTACTCTTATGGAGATGCGGGCCAAGGTCAGACGCCTTGCCAGTCGTCTCCACGCTCAGGTAAATGCCGAAAGGCAAAGTAGCGTTCCGCTCTCACTCGTCGTCGTGGATTATTTGCAGCTCATGGTCGGGCAGGGCAACCGCTCCGATAATCGCCAGCAGGAGATAGCAGAGATCAGCCGCGGCTTGAAAGTGCTGGCTCGTGACCTCGACGTCCCGGTGCTCGCCATAGCCCAGCTCTCCCGCGCCGTCGAAGGACGCCACGACAAGCGTCCTTTGCTCTCAGATCTTCGCGACAGTGGTGCGATTGAGCAGGACGCCGACCTGGTGATGTTCCTCTACAGGGACGAGTACTACAACACCGACTCTGATGATAAAGGTATTGCCGAGATTATCATTGGCAAGCACCGCAACGGACCTACCGGCAAGGTTCAGCTTGCCTGGCTCGAGCAATACACTAAGTTTGCTTCTCTCGCCCGTCGCTGAGGTCTTGCTGAATTTAGGATGGCCATCAGGACGTAGCCTCTGAACACAGTAGCTAAAAGCTTGTTAGTAAATAACAGGGTTAGACACAGAGGGGCTAGACCTGCTTATCCTACACATAGAACACCGCCTTGCTGGTCGTTTTACAAGGTAGCTTTCTCAGTTTTTCGAAGCATTTCTACCAAAGAGAGCTACTAAACAAAGAGAGCTACTAAAGATAGGTCCTCCGCCTACTACGCCAGAACCCACAAAAAGTTTTTACCTTTATACGTACCAAACATGCTCTAAGATCTAAGCACGCTCTAGTGTTATGGCAGCGTTATGGCCCCCTATCCCCGTGTTGACGCAGATGGCGGCCTCCAACGTCGGGAGAGGGAGTGCTTCGCTGACTACGTAGTCTAGAGGAGCACAATCCTTGTCCAAGGTATCGAGGTTACGCATAGGGGGGATCGTCTGCTCCTTGAGGGTTAGAGCGCAGATGGCGGTTTCTATCGCCCCACTTGCTCCGAGAGAATGACCCAGGTTCGACTTGGTGGCCGAAACTCGGACACTAGGGTTTATAGAGTGCATCGCCCAAGATTCAGGACCGTCGCCAGCAACGGTGCCGGTGCCATGAGGATTAATGTAACCGATCTGCTCTGGTTGCAGCCCCGCAGACTTGATCGCCAGAGCCATCGCCCGTCCGAACTCCCGACCCTTGGGGTCAGGATCAGTGAGGTTATAGGCGTCCGTGGTACGGCCGACACCGGTTATCTTGGCATACGGTACTACATTCCGGCGCTGCACGGATTCGGCGGTTTCTAGTACTATCACGCTGGCCCCTTCAGCGATCACGAAGCCCGAGTGATCTTTATCGTAGGGGCGGCAAGCCCCTTGCGGGTCATCGTTACGTATGCTCATCGCTCGCATCGCAGCGAACCCGGCTACCGTGACCGGTGTTATCGCGGCCTCGGAGGCCCCGCACAACACCATATCTGCATCGCCCCGACGGATCAGGTCGTAACCCATCCCCATGGCATCAGTGCCACAGGCACAGGCCAAAGACGGGGTAACTGATGGACCTTGGATACCGAGCTGAAGACTGACTTGGGCGGCGCCTGCGTTTTGCATCATCTTGGTTACCGCGAAAGGGCTCACCCGGTTAACACCCTTGTTGTCCATTTCCCACTGGGTGCGGTCAAAGCTCATCACCCCACCGGTCCCGGCGCCTATGACCGAGCCCACCCGCTCGGGGTGCTGATCTAGGAACTCTCTAGCTCCAGAGTCATCTACGGCCATTACCGCAGAGGACAGGGCAAGCTGAGCGAGCCGGTCCATCCTCTGCGCGATCTTGCGAGCCATAAAATCCTTAGGCTCGAAGTCCGTACATTCGGCGGCGATCTTCACATCAAAGCCCTCCGGATCGAAGAGGGTTATGTAGCCGACCCCGTTCTCGTTGGCCAGCAGTGAATCCCAGAACTTCTTCCGGCCTACCCCGATAGGGGTTACAAGTCCTATCCCCGTTATATAAGCTGTCGGATGGCCGTTTTTCATGTCGTCCTCCGCGTTATGCGTCGACTTCTTTCTAACCTTAGCGAGTAATCCTAACAGGATTGTCTCTCATGTACGCCGTTCTACTTCTACGCCGCTCAGAGAGAGCCATAATCTATCCCGGCGTTCGCAGCGAATAGCCTCCATCTACAACAATAGTCTGACCCCTGATCATCTCGGCGGCGTCAGAGCAGAGGAAGGCGACGACGTTGGCCATGTCCTTGGGAGTTGCGAGGCGTCCAGCGGGGGTGTGACGTTCGGCGTTATTGGCCACCACCTGTAAATTAGAGAAGTGTTGCCATGCCTCGGTTTTTACCCAGCCGCCGCTTACTGCGTTGGCGCGGATGTTGTACTGGGCTAACTCTACTGCCAGGTAGCGTGTTGTTGCCTCGACTGCTGCCTTGGAGATGCCGACCACGACGTACTCTGGCAGCACAAATTTCGAGCCGAGGCTGGAGATGCCCACGATTACGCCGCCCCCTCGCTTTCGCATGAGGGGCAGCGCGTACTGTGCAGCAAAGAGGTGGGAGCGAGCGTTGATATTGAGTGTCCAATCCCAGCCTTTCGGTCGCTGTTGTTCAATGGGGCGGTTGTAGCCGCTAGCTGCGTTATTTACCAAAATGTCGAGACCATTAAAGACTTCATCTGCTTCCTTAAACATCTCTTTTAATGCTTCTGGGTCGCCTATGTCGGCCTTGGTCACGTGTGCTCGTACCCCGAATGCCTCGCATCCGGCTGCCGTTTCTTCAGCAGGCTTGCGGTTGCGAAAGAAGTTGATGACTACGTTAGCCCCCTCGCTGGCTAGTTTCAGCGCGATGGCGCGGCCAATGCCGCGACCACTGCCGGTTACTAACGCGGTTTTTCCATCAAACCGCACGAAAACCTCCTATTCGGATTCCGTTCCCGATACGTCTCATTACCGTTGCTCAACCGGGCCACCCATCGCATGGTACCCTCCATCTACGTGTATCAGCTCTCCAGTCGTTGCTGGCCACCAGTCGCTCAGGAGGCTCACGATGGCTCGTCCGACCGGTTCGGGGTCAGTGGTACTCCAGGAGAGGGGCGCTTGTCGCTCCCACTCGCCCTCGATATCTTCGAAACCTGGGATGCTTTTAGCGGCTAAAGTCTTTAAGGGACCTGCGGAGACGAGGTTGACGCGGATGCCTTTCGGACCGAGGTATCGGGCGAGATAGCGAGAGGTAGACTCTAAAGCCGCCTTGGCAACACCCATCCAGTCATAGGCAGGCCAAGCGATACTAGAGTCGAAGTCGAGACCGACAACAGAGGCACCGGGCTTCATGAGCTCCATGAGCCCTACCGAGAGGGCTTTCAAAGAATAGGCCGAAGCCTGTAGGGCGGCGGCGACGGAAGGCCATTCGGTGGATAGGAAGTTTCCGCCTAAAGCGTCCTCGGGGGCGAAGGCGACGGAGTGTACGATCCCGTCCACCTCGCCCCAGAGCTGCTCGAGGTTTTCAGCCACGGTTCGTATATTCTCGGGCTTGTTGACGTCGAGCTCAAGGACGGGCGGCTCGGGGTCTAGGCGCCTGGCGGTGCGTTGGGTGAGGCTTATAGCCCTCCCGAAGCCACTTAGGGCGATCTCCGCACCTTGCTCGGTGGCCATACGCGCCGCAGAATA
>JAFAPF010000084.1 GCA_019247245.1 Rubrobacter sp.
CCGCCGGACGGCCACCTCTCAGGCGAGGACTTCACCGTCGAGGGAGATGGGTGGACGATCCGGGTCGGTCTCTCCTACGCAAAGCACCTCTCCCGGGCGGCGATCGCCTCGATCCTAGCCGAGAGAAAGAAGCGACCGTTTGCCTCCGTCTCCGACCTGTACTCGAGGACAGCCGTCGAGAAGGACGGGCTGGGAAGCCTGTTCCGGGGCGGCTTCCTCGACACGCTTGGCGGGCACAGGGACGCGCTCCTCGACGCTGCGCCGAGGCCACCGAAGCAGCAGTCAGGGAGGCAAAGCCAAAAGGAGCTGCCCTTCCCCACCCCGCTAGCTGGCGGGAGCAGAGGGAGTAAGTGGTGCGCCGCGCAGGCTACCTGCCGCTCACGGAGGACCGGCGCGAGAGGATGGAGTGGGAGGCGCTTATGCTGAACGTCTCCCGGCATCCTCTAGCCCCGTACCGTAGGACGGTGGGCGAACTCGGTGCAGTCCCGAGCTCGCGGATGATCTCCCCCCCACACGGGATGCCTGCCCGTGCCGCGGGGCTCCTGGAGTCGCTACAGAGGCCACCGGCGAAGAGCGAACGCCCCGTCTACTTCCTGCTCGTCGAAGACGAGTGGGGCCTCCTACAAGCAACCATCTTCCGCCCCGTCTACGAGAGATACGGAGAGCTCCTACACTATGAGGGAGCTTTTCTTCTGGAGGGCGTGGTCGAACAGGGTACGGATAGAGGCTTCTCCTTCCTGGTTCGCCATATAGAAAGCCTGGAAGAAGCTCTGGCGGATGCGAAGGTGCCCGCTCCGAAAGCAACGTCTTTCTCCGGTAGCGTTCCTGCGGGCTGGTAGGCGGAGCCGGAGGACCGGTTAGTACCCTTGAAACCGGGAGGACACGATGAACGATCAGGTACGAGAGTGCCGCTTCGAGGACGACGGTCGCATCCCCAACAACCCGACGCTGCCACTCCTCGTCTATCCGCAAGCGCTCGATAAATCCGAGCGAGATCCCTCGCGGTGTGAGGAGTTAGTCGCCAGTAACGGCTGGGGCAGAGTCTAGGTTGACGGCGTCTTCTCCTATCACCACGATCACTCGAACGCTCACGAGGTCATTTGCGTGATCGTCGGCAGCGCACGCATCGCCTTCGGAGGTCCGAAAGGAGAAAACGCTTTACTTACGGGAAACCTCATACCTCAATGAACCTCTGTGAACAGGTCGAGACAGACTAGAAGTCACCCTCTAGAGAGTAGAGAGGCGAAAAACCATCGCTCATAGATGTTGGGCTTCGAGGATGGAGGCTACGAAGCCAATTACTGAAGTAACCAGTAACACTACGGCAGGGCCTACAGCGTAGGGGAGGTATCCCATGAGGGTGGCAAAGCTTGCGGTCAGACAAAGGGAAGCCGAGACACGCAGTAGCACCACGAGCGTGGTTTTGCAGCGCAGGGCTAGGCGCTCCCGGCCCATCTCGCCGATTAGATCCCCGACCCTCTCACTCTTCTCACGGTTTACGTGCTGTCTCAGAACGCTGAAGCCTCCATGCGAAAGCTCCTACCCACCCAGAGATCACCGAAAACCTTTGGGAACCATTTCAGTTATAGGTTCTCGGCGATTAGTGCAGTGCACTAAAGTTTTCCAGGAAAGCGTATCCCACCAATATGACCAACGCTAAGGAACTCACACCCGCCACCGCGTGTTGAATACCTTTATCCTTAATCTTAAGGTACTCACGTTCGTATCGTGTTCCTTCGACGTTCAGCCGTAAGGTAGCGTATGCGCTAAGCGCCAGCACCAAGACTAACCCACCAAGAAACACAAGCGGTGAAACCAGGTTGAAAACCTGCAGCCTCTCTAGATGGGAGAAAGTAGCATCCTCTAAGGATCAAACAGAAACCCCATCCCTAGCCTATACTTCAAAAGCGATGCGGATACGAAGAATAGAGGAGCCAAGAAAAAGGCAAAGCTAACCCCGGCCAGCTTGGTTTTTCACAACAGCCTCATCGCTCATCCGACCGCTGCTCCTCTCCGTGACGACGGTGGTCACTAAGGCCAGGATAGTGTGGGCCCACAGCTCGAGGAACCCGGTCAAATCACCGCGACCTAACTCTTTACGGCACAAAAATCCTGAAAAGCTTCCACCATCTGCTCTGTCCGTACTCGGTTCGGAACTCTTTCGGATACGCTACGAGCAGTGCCTTGTAAGCACGCTCCGAGGCAGTCAGGGCTTGTTTGTACTTCTCGGGACGAGTCATGATGCTTTTTGCACTACGGCCACGCCACTGATGGATATTCGACACGCCTACGCTCTGGCAGCGATAAAGGATCTTGGCAAGATCCCTACGTAAGCCCCCGCGAGTGCAACCACCAGAGCCGCCCACGACTCGTAGTTTGCATACTACACGATACCCGGCGCCGGTATCTAGAAGCCTGTAGCGAGTGACCATTGCCAAGCCCCTGCTGGATGGATAGCCCCCAGGATCCCGCAACTGGTGAATGCCGCCGTGGCAGAGATCCCCGTATCGTCCCAGCAAGGGCTGGTATCGACCAAGGCTATCATCAGTCCAAGGCTGAGTGCCAAGGGCATCAAGAACCTCCATTTCACCGCCTTGCTTCTCTGTATGAACGCGGTTACACTCAGATCGAGTAGGGTGCGAACCCATAGGCTATAGCGAGCCCCAATACTCTACTCTGCCGCTGCTTTTCTCAGGACAGATCCTTGAACACCTGCACCATCTGCGGTCCGTAAGCCTGTCGAAACTCCTTCGGGTAAGCTACGAGCAGCGCCCTGTAAACGCGCTCCGAGATGAATGCCCGATTAGGCTCCATCCGGCATCATGTACCCTCGGGAAACGGTTGCAGTCGCGGCCTGCGGAGAAGATTTTTCTCTCGCGCCATGCTAACCAGCCCGACCAAGCGCTCAGCCTCGGCGCCAGCCACCCGCCGTCCGAAATCGGTTATACGGTAGTAGCGGCGGCGCTGATCATCTATCTCAGGGTCTGGACGCTCGTCGGACTCCTCGATGAGCTCGTCGGTGAGCATGCGTTTTATGGACCCATATAAGGTCCCCGGACCGAGACGCACCTGCCCCTCGGTCCGGGCCTCGACCTCAAGCATGATCCCATATCCATGATCCCATATCCATGCCGTTCGCTATCCGCCAAAGCCAACAAGATGTTTAAGATCGCCGGCGTCAGCGGCAACAATGCCTTGGGATCCCGTATCCTGTCGCCCACATCTGACTCCTCATCTCTAAAACTGTATCGCTAACCGATATATCAACCAAGCGTAGCTGTTATGTCAAGACCTGAGCATCATTGTGGGCTGATCCAGGCACTTAGGGCTTACCACGCGGGAGTGAGCTCCTTTTTACCGAGGTAAGGGATGAGGGCTTCGGGGAGGCGAATACAGCCATCAGGTTGCTGGTAGTTCTCCAGGATGGGGATAAGAGTGCGGCTCACCGCTATAGCGGTTCCATTAAGGGTGTGGACGAGCTGGGTACGACCGCTGTTGTTGCTGCGGTAGCGGATGGCGAGACGGCGGGCCTGGTAGTCGGTGGTATTGGAGGTACTGGTCACCTCGCCGTAGGCGCTACGGCCGGGCATCCAGGCCTCGAGGTCGTACTTACGGTAGGCTGCCCCACCGAGGTCTCCGGTACAAATATCGACGACGCGGTATGGGAGCCCCAAGCCTTGGAAGATCTCCTCTTCGATGCCAAGCATCTCCTGGTGCATCGCTTCGGATTGCTCGGGGGTAGCGAAGGCGAACATTTCGACCTTAGTGAACTGATGCACCCGGTAGAGGCCGCGGCTCGCACGTCCGTGCGAGCCGGCCTCAGTACGAAAGCAGTGGGACAGGCCAGCGAGCCGAAGAGGGAGCTTTTCTTCATCCAGGATCCCGCCTGCGAGCGAGCCAGCGAGGGTTATCTCGGCGGTGGCGATGAGCGATAGATCTGAGTCTTCTATGGAGTAGATCTGGGTCTCCGGCCCCCGCGGTATGAAGCCCGTCCCGACCAGAGCCTCGTCCCGTGCCAGGTCCGGTGTGATCGTCGGCTCGTAACCGTGCCTGATAAGAATGTCCAGCGCGTACCGGACGAGCCCGAGCTCCAGAAGCACCGCGTCTTTGCGCAGGAAGTAGAACTTGCTACCGGCGACCTTCGTACCCGCCTCAAAGTCTATGATACCTAAAAGTTCGCCGATCTCGACGTGGTCCTTCGGTTCGAAGTCGAAGTGTGGTATCTCGCCCACCCGCCGGATCTCGACGTTATCTGCTTCGTCCTTCCCGATGGGTGCGTTTGGGTGGGTCATGTTCGGGATCTTGAGCATCTCCTCGCGGAGCCTTCCTTCGACGGCCGCGAGCTCCACCTCATTCTCGGGGATAAGCTCCTTAGTCCTTCGCGAATCGGCTATGAGGTTCTCACGAGCTCTGGGATCACGCTCCCCGCCGACCAGCTTCGCCAGCTGGTTCTGCCGCTGCTTGAGTTCGTTTAACGCCCGAATAAGCCTCGAACGCTCCTCGGCAAGCCCGACGACGAGCTCTATGTCCGCCGCGACTCCACGATTCTTACAGTTCTCGGCCACGGCCTCAGGGTTCTGGCGAATGTATTTAAGATCTAGCATCGGCATCTCCCGGTTCTAACTCTCAGCTATCAGCGCTCAGCTTTGTTCTTACTGCTCGCTCTAATGCTATTCACCGTGTTGGAGTTTGACCAGGGCCGGAGAGCTCCGTAAGCGCCCGGTTCTCCTCCCGAATCCTTATGTAGAGGAGAATCGCGTTCAGAACCGTAAAGACAAGCGCCGTAACCCATGCTCCAAAGATGAGGGGCAAGGTTAGGATCTCTACGACGACGACCACGTAGTTGGGATGGCTCAGGTACCTGTATGGCCCCCGCCTGACGAGCTTCGCACTCGGCACGACCAGTATCTTCGTGTTCCAGCTCTCCCCTAGGGAGAAGATCGCCCAGTAGCGCAACAACTGTACGAGGATAAAGAGCGCGAGTGAAACCGGCCACAGGGTAGGGAACTCTGGGCCGCGTAACATGCCCTCAACAAGGGTTGAGACGAGCCACAAGGAATGTAGGGCAACTATGAAGGGGTAATGCTCTCGCCCCCGCTCGACGGCTCCTTTCACACGCGCCTTGCGCTCGTTATGGCGGGCCAAGCCGAGCTCCAAGAGTCGTTGCGCGGCGATGAGGACCACAACGGAGATGAGGATCCAGGTTCCGCTCAAAGTAGGTTGCCTAGCGCTGAAAAAAGACGTGTTCGGCAGAGAAGCCGGGTCCTAGGGCCGAGAGAACACCACGGCCATCTTGAGCGCCGCAGCGTTCTAGGAACCGCTCCAAGACGAACAGCACCGTGACGCTAGACATATTGCCGTAGTTCCTCAGCACCTCCCAGGAGAGGTCGAGTCCACCAGGTTGGATTCCGAGCGTCTCCTCGTAGGCTTCCAGCACCTTGGTACCTCCGGGATGCAGCACGAAATGTCGAAGGTCTTTCAAGTCTAGGCCCAAAGAGTCGCAGGCGGATTCGAGGTTATCGCGCATTTTCTCCCGTACTATCTGTGGGATGCTTTTGGCGAAACGCACCTGCAATCCATCGTTGATCAGATCCCAGCCCATAACATCTCTGGTGTCTGGCCAGGTGGTGCTATAGCTACCGTAGATTTCCGGCCCTGATCCCTCCTGTCCGAGGAGTGCAGCAGCTGCACCGTCGGCGAAGATGCTCATCCCCACCAGGTTGCTCTTGGTGCGGTCACCCCTAAGAAAGGTCAGGCTGCAAAGTTCAACGCCGACCAAGAGCACCGGCTTCTCCGGATAGGCCTGGGCGTAGTCCGCCGCTCGCCCGAGCCCGGCTGCCCCACCAGCGCAACCCAAGCCCCAGATAGGGACGCGCCGCACGTGCTCCGAGAGACCCAGCCGGAAGATAAGCATGGAATCCAGGGAGGGTGTGGAGATGCCCGTGGTCGAGACGAAGAAGATAGCCCCGACATCCGAAGGGTCGACGCCGGCCTTATCCATGGCCCGTTTGGCGGCTTTCTCCGACAGATCGAGGGCGTGCTCGACGTAGAGGGCATTCTTTTCGGGGAAGGTGTGGTCTTCGTAGAACCAGGCGGACGGCATGCAGAAGTGCCGGTTCTCTACGTGGGCATTATCGAAGACGAGGAGCAAGCGCTCCACATCCCTGTACCTTTTGGAGAACATCAGGCGCGTGTAGCCCTTGGCCATCTCCTGAGTGACGCGATACGGCGGCACAGCCGTTGCCACCGAGAGAAGGCGGGGGTTCGCTGTACTCATTGGAGGATTTTCTCCTGCTGCTCGAGAAACCCTGCTCGGCGAACCTCCCTTTTGAAGGGCACTACCCACGTATCTCTATAGCACACGCTTCTCCTCTCGACGCTTTGACTCTCGCCCTACTGTACGTGCCCGAAAGGGAAATTAGATCACCCCTTTTGGCTCCTTCAAGCGCACCATCCCAGCACCGTAGGCGATGAGGTGAGCTGGCACGTCGCGCAGGAAAGGCACCCGTAACAGAAGCCACAACAAGCACGGCAGCTCGAACGGTTTGTTCCCTTCAAGCACCTTTGCTACGACACGGCGTTGAGCGACATCCTGGGCAGCCTGGACCAGACGCACCGCCCATTCCCGACGGCGCTGTACCGCGGCAAGATGAGGTGTACTGACCTTCCCCTCTCTTAACGGACCGGTGAGCACGTTCGCCGCCACCACCGCGTCCTGGATGGCTAGGTTGCTGCCGACGCCGCCGACGGGCGAGA
>JAFAPF010000510.1 GCA_019247245.1 Rubrobacter sp.
ATAGTGCGGCTCGACAACGAGGACATCTACGCCGAGAACGTCGATCCGGTACGGGTACGGCGAAAAGTTGGGATGGTCTTCCAGAAGCCTAACCCCTTCCCGACCATGTCCATCTACGATAACGTGATCGCCGGGATAAAGCTCGGGCGCAGACGCAAGAAGCCGGAGCTGGACGAGATCGTCGAGAAGACCCTTCGCCAGGCTGCCCTCTGGGACGAGGTCAAGGACAAGCTCAAGGAGAGCGGGATGGCGCTCTCGGGTGGCCAGCAGCAGCGTTTGTGCATAGCCCGTACCCTGGCGCTTGAGCCCCAGGTGATCCTGATGGACGAGCCGGCTTCAGCCCTGGACCCGATCTCGACCCAGAAGATAGAGGACGCCATGGAGGAGCTCAAGGAGCGCTACACGGTGGTGATCGTGACGCACAACATGCAGCAGGCGGCCCGCATCTCGGATTACACGGGCTTTTTCTATATAGAGAACATGGGGGACCCGGGCCGACTGTGGGAGTTCGACGAGACTACCAAGATGTTCTCCGCGCCGGAGCGCAAGGAGACCGAAGACTACGTGACCGGACGCTTCGGCTAGGGAGGCTTGCGGGTGCCCCGAGAGAGTTTTCAGCAGGAGCTCGACCGGCTGGTCGAGGAGGTTGTGGAGCTAGGCAGGGAGGTCGAGTCCTGCTTGGGAACCATGATCGAGGCCCTGGGCGCTCACGACATCGAGGTGGCCTCCCGCGAGCTCGGGGTAGATGCCCGCTATAAAGAGCGAGGGGCGGAGATAGACGAGGAGTGCATGGTTCTGCAGGCCCGCCAGGCCCCGGTGGCCCGGGACTTGAGGCTCATCTACACTGTGCAGGCCGTAACGAACCACCTGGTGCGTGCCGGCACCCTATGCGAGCATATCTGCCGCGCCATAACCGAGACCCCCGACACCGATCGCGACCCTGATCTCGAAGCTGCCCTGGTGGAGATGTCCCGTGCTGCCCGTGACCTCTTCCGGCAGGGCCTCGAAGTATTTAAGGACCGTGACATAGACCGTGCCCGTGACCTGGAGGCTGCCGATGATAGGGTAGATCTCCTTTACTCGGAGGGCATGAACCTCGCGGTTAACCCTAATGACACAGAGAAGGCTGGCTCCTCCGAATGGCGCGTTCGGGCTGCCCTCACCGTGCACTACCTCGAACGTATAGCAGACCACGCTGTGGATGTAGGTGAGTGCACCGTGTTCCTCGTGACAGGCGAGCGTATGGAGAGCGCCATGCTCCAGTACCGCAACCGCCACCTCGACCAGGATGAAGACTAGCTTATCCGCAAGTGTTTCGGTGTTTCTGAGGTAGCGACCGCAGCCAGGTTCTAAAGATGCAGCGAATCCTTGGCTTTCTTGAAAAACCGAAGCTCTGGCTGAGCGTTGCGTCCATCACCTGGCTCGTGGCGGCAAACGCAGTGGCCACTATAAGCGTAGACACTCTCTACCGGGGTCCTCGACAAACGTTTTTATGGGCTTCTTGTCTCAAAACCCGTCTCAAAAACGACCGAGCCCCTTGGTTCTCCGTTTTCTACTTCCTGCCCGGCCCCGCGCCCACCGTATGAGCTGGGATCTACATAGAGAGCACTCTCTGTCCGCCCTAACCGTCTCTCGTTTCTTTGGTCGACGTCGCTCTTCGGAATGCTCTAACAGCTTCTCCTAGCGTGTCGAAATAACGATCTTGGGGCTCTCCCTTCAAGCTTCCATAGCGACCGATCTGCTCACGTGCATTAGGATTGAGCTCTACTAATGCTAAAGTGATGCCTTTGGCTTGGAGCAGGGCATCCAGACCACCTAGCGCTTGGCCCGCGCTGTAGTCCACGTCGTTGACAGCCCCAGCGTCGATCACGAGCCACTTCAGCGATGGGTCAGCACCGTTGACGAGGCCGAGCACCTCGTCCTGGAATCGCGCCAAGTTCGCGTAATAGAGTTCATTACCCAACCGATAGACCACCAGCCCTGGTTCGCTCACGGTTCCCGGTGCTGGCTCTCGGTATCTCCAGTCCCCTTGCTCGTCTCTTACGAGCACGAAGTTGGGAGCGCTGTAGCTCCTGCGTACGTGGTCAAGGAGGGAGAGCACGATTGCGATGACGATGCCCTGTTCAACCCCGACGAAGATCACAGTTAACGCTGTGAGGATAGCTACCCCGAACTCAGTGCGACGGGTTCGATAGATATCGCCTAGGCTCTGGATGTCGACTAGCCCTATACAAACCCAGAAGACGATCGCGGCCAGCGCTGCAGTTGGGAGGTAAGCTAAAGGACCCGTCGCGAACATCACTACGAGGAGCGCCACCA
>JAFAPF010000112.1 GCA_019247245.1 Rubrobacter sp.
GCATTGCTTGAAGCTTTCCCAACGTCACCCTAGGCGGTTGCCTTAAAGCCCCCTCTCTGTATATTCTCTCCCCTGATTATCTAGCCTGCGTCCCCACTCTCAACTACCTCTCAGACAAGGTTCTATACAGTAAGACCGCCAGGAGGTAGCAGCGAAGCTGACAAAGGCAATGGCTGATAGGCACGATGGCCTCCTTTTTGAGGCGGGAAGCCTCACCCTCAGCGAGTACTTGGATAGGTGGCTTGTGGATTCCGTTAAGGACAATGTGAGGCTTACTACTTACCAAGGCTACGAGCGAATTTGTAGGCTACACATCAATCCTCCCTTGGGGCGTATCCGGCTCAAGGACTTGACAGCGGTTCACGTCCGGGGGCTCTACAGGGAGAGGCTAGAGGCGGAGCTTGCCCCTCGCATGGTGCAACTCATTCACGTAACCATGCACAAAGCCTTGAAGCGGGCTGTGACGGACAGCCTCATCCCGAGTAACGTAACAGAAGCGGTGAAGGCTCCCCAACCGGACAAGAAGGAGGTAAAGCCCCTATCTTCCACGCAGGAACGAACGCTGCTAGAGACAGTCAAAGGAGATAGGCTGGAAGCCCTGTACGTGCTAGCTATAACCACGGGGATGAGGCAGCAGAGGGAGTTCCTAGGCCTAAAGTGGGAAGATATAGACTTAGAGGCAGGAAGACTCCAAGTTCGCCGGACGCTGTCCACGTACCAAGGTAGAGGATTCTCCTTTAGCCCACCAACAAACCGACTCACAAAGTGCGCGACACATGGTTGTATTAAGCGTGAGAGAAAGAGCAGATGGTTATATTTTCATCAACCCGCTACTTATGCGGCTTACTAGCCATCGGAAGCCTTTTAGGGGCACGATTTTCTGCCATCGTTACTCCGGCTATACGTCGCAGGGTTCATGAGTCGGTCTGCCCGCCAAAGACAGCCAAAGGCAGACAGCCTATTAAGCTGCCAGAGGTTGCGAAGAGTTCCTTGAGAAGGCACCGTAAGACCCAGCTTGAGGAGAGTGATAAAGGTAAGCGGACTGTGAAGATTACGGGCTAGTCTTCACAACCAGGGTTGGTACTCCCCTAGGCCGACAGGAGCTTATCACTCGCTCTTTCAAACCCTTGCTTTCGAAGGCGGACCTTCCGAACATACGTTTTCACGACTTGAGACACACATGCGCAACACTACTACTCGGCAAAGGCGTACATGCTAAGTTTGTTCAAGAATTCCTGAGTCACGCCACCATCTCGATTACGCTAGATACTTATTCCCATGTTCTGCCCGGCATGGGAGATGCAGCCGCAGGAGCAATTGGACAAGGCCTTGGGCTAACCCGGTTGCAGTACGATTGCAGTAAAGAAGCCCCCAGGGTCATGTGGAGCCTCTCTTCTTACGCTTTGTTGTCTTGTTTTACCTGCAAATGCCAGAAAAAGCGGAGAGGGTGGGATTCGAACCCACGAGACGGTTCAACAACGCCTACGCGATTTCCAGTCGCGCTCCTTCGGCCAACTCGGACACCTCTCCAGCTACGAACAAAGAGTCTACCAGATGGGGCCGGAGAGAAAGCAAGTTCTATCCACTCTTCTGGGAGTCTTCCTCCTCCCGCCGGCGCTCGTCGGCGCGAGCGGCTGCGTCTCGAAGAGCGAAGGCGGTGAAGAGAAAAAACGCCAAGGCCGAGATGGCCATGAGGACGCTCCCGGTCCACATATCGTTTCTGGTAGCGTCTATCCAGTCCTCACCCACCCTCTGATACTCCATGATGAACGGGGCCAAGAACAGCCAGATGCCAGCTACGAACATGAGCATAGTCGTTACGAGGCCTATGCGTGCCTGTGAGTTCACTGCTGCACTCTCCTCTCCGGGTCAAGCTCCTGATTTGGATCGGCGGAGCCCTGAGAGGCTCCGTTCGCCTCCCGCCTCCTGCGCTGATCTTGCATGTCTTCGAGCATAGCATTCACTAGGGGCAGCAGGATCTGCTCTACGTCGGCAGCAGAACCGGCTTGGGTTCCACCTACCGCCCGTGTGCCGATAGCCTGGCCTTCCTGAGTTTCGGGTTCTTCCCTGCGCTCGATAATGCCCCGGTGCCTCAACTCTCCAAGGAGGTCCAGGACATACATGGTCAGCCCCATCAGAGAAATCACCAGAATCGCCAACCCGCTCCAGAAGTCCGTATAGGTGGGCTCGGTCCAAGCTGCCCCGGAGGGTTGATAGGCTAGGGCAAAGGGAGCCAGCATCAGCCACGCTCCAGCCAACATCCCTCCTAGCGCTCCGACCGTTCCGAATAGGTACTTAATCACAGGGCTACACTCCTTCCCGTCTAGTAGCGGTTTCTTGGATTCTTCGTTGTAGGTAGCTCATCAGGTGAGTTTGAGAGAGGGGCTTCAACACCTCTTCGTTGGCCCGCAGAGCACGGGCGCGCTCGGAGGCATCCCCATTCGCCGAGACCAGCTCTGAGGCAGTGCGCATAAGGTTTGGGAAATCGCCGTTCGCGCCCTCTATGCGCCGAGCCAGGTACGCCAGGATGATCCCGGTGAGCAGGGTATTCTTTCCGTTTGTGTGACCAACAGGTGCGGGCATTCTCCCGACGGCGCTCTCGTCCAGGCGAATGTTTTTCATCAGGAGAGCCGCAAAGATAGCTAATCCTACCGCAAAGAGTGTGAAAACGAAGCCAGTGTGGATGGATTCCGAGAGAGCCTCGCGGGCCACCTGGATCACTCCATCCACGACTTGCTGCCCGCCGGGGAATTCAGAGGCGGTGCGAGAGAGAGCTTGCCGGGCTTCATCACTCACCAACGCCTGTGGGTTTTCGAGTGCCGAGACGAGCCTCCCTGGAGCCTGTGGCGGAGTGTTAGACGCTAGCTCTTGGGCGTATCCCTTGGTAACAAGCGATCCGATGACCGCCGTGCCAACCGTTGAGCCTACGGCGCGAATAAACTGCGTGGCGGAGGTAGCAACGCCCAGTATCTTCTTATCCACCGTGCTCTGCACGGCGAGTGTTGCGGTCGGCATAATGAGCCCCAGACCCAGGCCTGTGATCACCAAGAACAGGGCAACGGTGCCCGTGGAGGAATCTGTATTCAAAGTCGTCAAGAGATAGACGCCGAAGGTCATCATGACCGTGCCAAAGAGCGTAAACGGCTTGACGCGCTTGACACGGGCGATGATCTGCCCACCAACGATGCCTACCCCAGTCATGGCGAATACAAGCGGGGTAAGGACCGTGCCGGACCCGGTAGCAGTCTGGCCGAGAACACCCTGCACGAAGAGCGGGGTGTAGAGGATGATGCCAAACATCCCGATCCCGACCAGAAACATCAACAGCGTGGCCGAGGCGAACACCCGGCTCTTGAAAAGCGAGAGAGGTATTATCGGCTCCGCCGCCCGCAGCTCGATAGGGATGAACGCGGCCAAGAGAACCGCGGAGATTATGAAGCCCGTGATGACGCGTCCGGCATCCCAATCGTACCCTTCGCCGACCCAGGAAAGGGCCAGGAGCAAGGCGACGACCGAAGCTGTGATGGTGGTCGCCCCAAGGTAGTCGATCTTCGCCCGACGCCGCTGGCCACTTTGTGGCAGCACAATCGGGAGAATAAACAGTGAGAAGATCCCGAGCGGCAGATTGATATAGAAGACCCAACGCCAGTCGAGGTTATCCGTGATCCAACCACCCGTAGTAGGCCCAACGACGCTGGAGAGGGAGAAAACCCCAAAGAAAATACCCTGATATTTAGCTCTGCGTGCGGGGTCGGGGAAGACGTCCGCAATGCTGGTAAAGATGTTGGAGAAGATGAACCCGGCCCCCAAACCCTGGATGCCGCGGAAGACGATCAACTCTGTCATCCCCCATGCCAAACCACAGAGCGCACTTCCCAAAAGGAAGATTGCGATACCAGCCAGAATGAACCACTTGCGGCCGTAGACATCGCCGAGCTTCCCTATAACCGGGATCATAGACGTCGAGGCCAGGAGGTAAGAGGTGGTAACCCACGCATACTCACTGAATCCTTCGAGGTCCGCAATGATCTTGGGTAAGGCGGTTCCTACGATGGTCTGGTCGAGTGCTACCAAGAACAACGCAAGCATCAACCCTGCCATCGCAAACGCCGTTCCGCCACTCCCGAACCGTTTCGATCTAGTCATTTCCTCTCTTCTCACCGAACCTCGTAAAAGCTAGGTTCCCACGATCCGCGTAACCCCGATCGAACCTTTCTGCCTTAATCTTTCATTGCCCAGGCCAGCACGATGAGCATACGCCGTAGCTCCTTCAGCTCCTCGTCGCTCAACACCCTGTGGACGCGGCGTCCAAGCTTCTCGCCGAGCGCCGGCAGATGCCGCAACTTCTCGCGACCTTTCTCGGTCAGGTACACCCGTACCACCCGATTATCATCCGGGTCTCGCTCCCTTCGTATCATGCCCTCACGCTCCAACGCTTGGCTGAGGCGGGTGAGATGCGAGGGATCTAGGCCGAACTGCTGACACATATCACCCTGACTGATGCCGTCTTCCTTACCAAGCATCCAGAGCGCGAACCACTTACGTGTGCCTACTCCCGTCTCACCCTCCACCACCGCCGCCATCCGCTTGAAGGCCAGACCCAACGGCGCGAGCACCGGAGCTAGTACAGGATCCAAATCCTCGAAGGCCTCTATCAACCGGTCCCTCTCCACTTCCTCGATCATTCGCTTTCCTCCAAATTGGCTGATAGAGTAAGTATATCAAGATGTTTGCTAAGGTCAAAATTTGCGTATGTAAACTTTGTCCTTAGAGTACCTTGCCCGAGAACCGACAATGAGAGTGTCGAGCATGTAGAAGATCCAGGCAGACCGGAGGAGAAGATCTGCTCCTCATTGCGGCTAGACTGAACGAGATCTTCCTTGAAAAGTCCAGCGTCCGGCGT
>JAFAPF010000531.1 GCA_019247245.1 Rubrobacter sp.
CAGATCCTGTGGCTCCGGACACCATCGTCCTGATCCACGGGCTGTGGGTGACTCCACGCAGCTGGGAGCACTGGGTAGAACGCTACTCCGAGCGTGGCTACCGCGTGCTCGCCCCAGCGTACCCCGGCCTCGAAGGTGAGGTCGAGGCGCTGCGCGAGGATCCTTCACCGATCGCGGCGTTGACCGTTCCCGCGGTCGTCCATCATCTCGAAGGCATCATGAGTGAGCTTGAGAACCCTCCGATCATCATGGGCCACTCGATGGGCGGGCTGCTCACCCAGATCCTGCTCGACCACGGTTTCGGTGCTGCCGGCGTCGCTATAGACTCGGTGCCACCTCAAGGCGTGCGCCGCGTACCGCTCGCGCAGATCAGGGCCGGCTTTCCTGTGCTGAGCAACCCTCTAACCGTCACAGGGCAGTAGGCTTTACCCCGAACCAGTTCCACTACGCCTTCACCAACACCCTCTCTGAGGAAGAGTCCTAGAAGTTCTATGAACGCTACTACGTGCCAGCGCCGGGCAGCTTCATCTGGGGCGGGGTGCTAGCCAACTTCGAGCCGGGCCACCATGCCACCTACGTCAACTTCGATAATGGCGAGCGCGCACCGCTGCTGCTGATTGCCGGAGGGGCGGATCACCTGCAGCCAGCAGCGGTCACCGAGTCCAACTGGCACCACTACCGCAGATCTAAGGCGGTCACTGATTACAAGGAATTTCCCGGCTGATCGCACTATACCGTAGGGCAGGACGCCTGGGAGGAGGTCGCCGACTACGCCCTAGCGTGGGCCACGTCGAACGCAACCCGTCCGGTGCTCTAAGCGTAGCGCCCGGCCTGTTTGCCCAATATCCTAGAAGGAGTCCCTAGAAGGAGTCTTCGCGGAAACTAATATACAGGAGGGTGAACAAAACTCGGCCATCCGGCACCTACTCTTACAAAGATAAGAAAAGCTAATAAAGAGGGAGGAGGATGAGCGGCAACGGAAGAACGCAATCGGGAATACTATCCTACAAAGCGTGGTGAGAAAGACCTAGCCAAGGCGAACTTCAAGGTACTGGGACTCGCGGCGAGCCTCAGGCGGGCCTCAATCCACCAGGGGCTCTTACGGACGCTAGGGCCCAGCCCTTGCCTCTGGATAGGCACTCTTCTCGTACTCGTAGCGGCATAAGAGTACAGGTGAGATAATAAAGAAGAGACGGGCTGGACTTCTGGTGTGTGTCAGAGGAGGGTGCCAGCCCGAGTATATAAGAGCCGAGCTGGGCTTCTTAGTGTAGGAGGGGGTGCCAGCCCGGTAATGTTATCTAATGAGTGCACCTTTTACCCTCAAGACGAATCCCTAAACATGACGCCGATAATTTCCAATACTCGACGAAAGGGGCTTCTTAGGTGTTACAAAGGGTTGTGTAGGCTACGTATTTTCAGGCGACCCCCTGTGTGAAGAGGGCCGGGCGGAAAGCAAAGGGAGTGTTAGGCCCCGACCCTCGTGATAAGCGTCCTCTTCTTGCCCAGCGTATTCTTGAGTTACACCCGTTCCCCTTAGGGGGAGTACCATGATCGCAAGCACTGGGGAACGGGTCGATGAAAGATAGCTCTCGTTGGAGCGCCTGACGCGGTATAGAGAGGCTACCAACAAGGCTACCTGTTAGCAGCCATTCTACTCCCCACTCACCCCGCACTACCCCGCCTAAGGGCCGCACCGATATTGTAGGGGACGGCAAGGAAAGAGAGGGGCCGGGCTGGTATATAGAGTAGGGAGGGAGAGGTTTATAACCTGGCCCCATGAGTCTAGGTGATCTGTTTCTCACCCATCGCGTCCTTGACTACACCCATCCCCCGGTAAGGAAGTACATGAGACACGGTGGGGGACGGGCCGATAAAAGATAGCTCCCGCTGGAGGTTGGAATGATACTTGCAGACAGCGCTATCCAGCGAAGCTACCTTTTAAGAGCCATTCTACGCTCCTACATCTCATGCAACAATCTAGACAAAATAGCAGGGCCAGGGAAGCGTTCACAGGGTTTTGTATGTCAAGGCAATCCCCGACCCGATGACTAAGGTGGCCTCATCCTACGGCAGCGCTTACCTACGCACAACATTCAAGGGCAGGAGCCCCAGCATATAGCCGGACTGGCTTTTATGTGTTGGAGGGGGGTGATCGGTGCCAGCCCGGTGATAAGCCCAGCCGCATCACCACAACAATGGAAATGCTGTGACATAGTGCACAAGATGCGTTCGGGGAATGGAGGATTAGGTGGAACCATCTCAACCCCGGCCCTCCTGAGCTTAAGGTGCTCTTCCGCTGCACCCGTCTCCTTGCATTCGGGGATGTTCCTTGTCCTGTGGCTTCATATATCGATAGAAGGTAGCTCTCCGAAAGCTCTTAAAACAAAGCTCCCTTTTCATATTCGTCAAACCACTCCCAAATATCCTAGTTAGTAGGAATAAAAAGTGGACAAAGGGCTGTTTTATTCGCCAAAGGCCAAAGTGTTTGGCGAATAACCTAGTTTTTGCTATGCTTGTTACAGTATTATGACGACTGCAACATTACTTTCTGATGCCTTAACGCTTCACGAAACAGAATTTCTTGCTGTCCGCAATTTAGCTGTAAGGAGTAGGCGTGAGTACA
>JAFAPF010000542.1 GCA_019247245.1 Rubrobacter sp.
TACCCCCTGTTGAGTCGCGCCATCGAAATGCAGGTCATGGTCCACCGCGATATCTATCAGGTCGTCTGGGGTCAGACCTTTGTACGCCGGGCTCTGGAGATTATCCGATGCAAGATAGTAGCAAGGCTGACCGGTAGGCGTGCAATACAGCCCGCTACAGGGATCATAATCGCCGTTGGTCAGAAACTGTAGCGTCAGGTACGGGTGAGTTGTCCCGCCTTTGCGGAGATTGATCTCGATGGCGACGTGCTCCCAATGTCCTCCGCGCTTGGTGGAGATGAAGTCTATGCCGAAGCGGCCCAACACACCCTCTCGCACCAGCACTTCCGACACCCGCCGACCGGCTTCATGAATGCCCTGACAGTACGCCGCGTCGGCAGGAAAAGAACAGCCCAAAAAGATCTGACCCGAAGGCCCGCCCAGCACTTGATCGTGAGTCGAAACAATGCATGCTTCGCTCAGAGGGTTGATGAGGCACTGCACAGACGGTGAGCGTATCTCCTCACCTTCGATGAAGCTTTCGACGATGCCACCCATCTCCGTGAACTTTTGCTGGTAGCGCTCCCAGGTTTCAGTGGGCGACTCGAAGCGAATCCGGTGTGCTAGCTCGTCCTGGACCCAGCCCGCAAGATCTTTATCCGCCGGAGAGCCGTCATACGAAAACAGTGCGTTCCCCTCGCCCGAGAAGCCCTCGTTTAGCTTGATCACCGCGCGACGTAGATCCGGCCGGCGGTGTTTGAGCTCGGCAACGGCACCTATCAGATCGTCCTTATCACGCAGGTGCTCGAACCCCTCTGGTATCGGCACGCCCGCTTGCCGGAACACTTCCCTGCTGCCACTTTTCATGCCTAACCAACTCAGGGCCGGGTCGCACGCGTAGAGAGGAATGTCCAACCACACGGCGAGGGTCCGCTCAAGCGGCGTGCTATTAAAGCAGGCCATATGAGCGGCCTGGACGTTGGGGATAGCTGCCTGGATGCGCCTTAGAAGGCGCGGTCGCTCAAGAACCTTTTGTGTCAAGGGTGCCCTAGAGGCATCGTGACAACTCAGAAGCGTCAGCCGCCTCCGGGCATGGCTGACGGGTATGCCGGGAAGAAGATGCAGATAGTAGTCAATGATCGTCGGCGCGACCGGCCGGCTCGTGACGTAGACAAGATTGGTGCGGGGCAGGCGCAGCAGCATCAACATGCAGAGCATCCGCTCCTCGTAATGATGCACACCTGAGATCTTCGCCAGCTCCTCCGTGTCGAGCGAGAGGCTAGGGATAACAACGACGGTCTGGTGAGCATGCGGAGCCGGGAACACCCGTTGAAACAACGGTGCAAGTCTCTCCTGAATCTTTGCGAAGCTCCGTCGCTCTGCAGCAGAGCCGGGGCCAGGTACGTCCGCGTTGACTATCGATGTAGCGTTCAAGCCGGCCTCATGTTTTAGCAGAAATGTTCATTTTGGCTCTCACAATGATATCGAACGATTCGGGATACATGCGTAACCCCTAGGTGCGCCCGGTGCGGCCAGCTATGGCTGAAAGAGCCCCTTCTCTCTTCTTCCGTCAGGCAAATCTTCGTTCTTACCATAGCACTGTCCAACGTATGTAAATGATGTATGACGCGGGATGGGTCCGCGAGGCAAGAATATCCGGCTACTCCTGCTTTCTCATATTCCCGACTTCAAGGTATCTGGGCGCAGGACTTTTCCATAGCCTCTACCACGGCTCCCGTCTAACCTAGTCTCCCGTCATCTTGTGAGCGTCCAAGACCTCATCGAGTTCTTCTTCAGAGAGGTCGGTCTGCTCGCGGGCGGCCTCGCGGATGGTCTTGTCGTTTTGGTAGGCTTCTTTGGAGATGTCGGCGGCTTTGTCGTAACCGATCTCAGGGGCGAGGGCGGTGGCGAGCATGAGGCTCTTCTCAACCATCTCGGGGGCACGCTCGGTGGCCTGTATGCCCACGACGCACTGATCGGTCAGGTTCGAAGCGGCGTTACCAAGGATCTCGATGGACTGCAAGAGGTTATAGGCGATGAGCGGGAGCATAGTGTTGAGCTCGAAGTTGCCATTCTGGCCGGCGAGGGTGATGGCCGTGTCGTTGCCGATGACCTGGGTAGCCACCATCATGGTGCTCTCAGGTATGACGGGGTTGACCTTGCCCGGCATGATAGAGGAGCCGGGCTGCACCTCGGGCAGCGTTATCTCGGCGAGGTTCGCCCGCGGACCAGCCGCAAGCCACCGGATATCGTTGGCTATCTTCATGAGGCTTACCGCCAGAGTTTTTAGAGCCCCACTCACGAAAACGGTTCCATCCATCGCACTCTGAGCTTGGAAGTGGTTTTCTGTCTCGATGACCTTGACGCCGAAGCGCTCGCTCAACCTCTCGCACACTCGCGGGGCGAAGTCGGGATGGGTATTGACGCCAGTGCCGACGGCCGTACCGCCGAGAGCAACCTCGATAAGATCTTCCTGGGCTTTTCTTACGCGCTCTATACCACGCTCTATCTGTCCCGCGTAACCTTTAAACTCCTGGCCGAGGCGGATGGGGGTCGCATCCTGTAGGTGCGTCCGGCCGACCTTGACCACGTCGTCGAACTCGCGGGCCTTGTCTTCGAGCGCGCCCCGGAGGTTTTCGAGAGCAGGCATTAGATCCTCTTTAATGGAGATGAGGGCAGAGAGGTGGATGGCGGTGGGGATGACATCGTTGGAGGACTGGCCCTTGTTGACGTGGTCGTTGGGATGGACGGGCTCTTTAGAGCCTATCTCGCCGCCAAGGATCTGTATTGCCCGGTTGGAGATAACCTCATTGCTATTCATGTTGGTGGAGGTGCCAGATCCAGTCTGGAACACGTCGAGAACGAATGCAGAATCATGCTCCCCACCTATGACCTCTTCTGCGGCCTCTACTATGGCGTCCTTTATTTCCTCGTCTAGTAGGCCCAGCTCGTGGTTGACATTGGCAGCCTCGAGCTTTATAGCCCCGAGAGCCTGTATAAACCGGCGCGGCTTGCGCAAGTTGCTTATGGGGAAGTTATCGAGGGCACGGCGGGTCTGGGCGCCGAAGAGGGCGTCGCAGGGAACCTCCACTTCGCCCATCGAGTCGCGTTCTATCCGATGGGCCGTCTCGTGCTGCGTCATGTGCGGGGCCTCCTCCTATCGAAGCGTGTACGCTCGCATCATATAATCTACTTCATGAGAGAATCTACTTCATGAGAAGCATTATACGAGAATACGAGAGGTGATCTATTTGGAGTCTCTGCAACACGCGCTGAAGGAGTGGGCGGTTGCGGTACGGGCGCTCGAACGTGGCGAGACGGCGCTCGTGGTGCGCAAGGGCGGCATACGGGAGAAGGCATTCGCACTCCCCAAGGCGCGCTTCTTGCTCTTCAAGAGCTACGAGCACCAGAACCCCGAGCAGCTCGAGCCTACCTACCACGAGCTTTTGAGATCCATCCCCGAAAGGGGGTACGACGGACCGGTAATCTTTACGTCCTTCGTAGAGGTGCGAGGAGCTTACGAACTCTCGGAGACAGAAGAACTTGAGGCACTCGCCCCCTACCATATCTGGACGCACGCGTACGCCGAGAGCCGCCTGAAGTGG
>JAFAPF010000242.1 GCA_019247245.1 Rubrobacter sp.
GGTACGTTCGGCCGGCTCTCTGGCGTCAAGGTAGAAGATATGGAAGAACAAACTCGTGCCAGGGCTGCAAGCGAGGATATCACGACTTCCTCTACTCCCGAGACCGCTGCAAACCTAGGGGTGGTAGCGGTAAGCAGGGGTACAGGAAACCGCGAACTATTCGAGTCGATGGGAGCTGTAGTCGTGGAGGGAGGGCAAGGCTCGAATCCGAGCACGGAGGACTTAGTTCAAGCTGTACAATATTCCGGGAGTCCAACCGTGATCCTGTTGCCGAACAACAAGAACGTCTTACCGATTGCCGAGAGGCTGGGTGAAATGGTCGACGCCAAGGTTAGCGTGGTGCCCACAACGAGCATCGCATGCGGGCTTGCGACTATGGTTGGCTACGACCCCGAGGGTAAGCTTGTGGAGGTTGTCGAGGAGATGCGAGAAATCTGTGCTAGCTCACGGTGCGCAGAGGTCACCATAGCCGTCCGGGACTCCCAGGTAGAAGGACGCGAGGTGCGAAAAGGAGCGTACATTGGCCTTTTAGACGGTAAACTGCACACGGTGGAGGACTCGCTCCACGCAGCGGCCCTGATGTTGGGCCGTACCCTGATCGATAGAGGTGCTGATATCATAACGTTGTTGCGGGGGCTGGATCTCGGAGAGGCGGCCGTGGAGGAGATCGCCGAGGGCATCCGTGGTTTGGACGAAGGGCTTACAGTCGAGGTCTTGTACGGGGGACAGCCTTTGTACCCATTGCAGATGGTGGCCGAGTGAGCACGGCGATCGTCACGGATTCTACAACCAGCTTGCCGGAGGGGGTGCGAGAGCGACCCGATGTACGGGTGGTTCCGCTAAGCTTTTCCTTCGGACCTGAGGAGACGTATACAGATAAGCTGGACATCTCGAACGCTGAGTTTTACGAGAAGCTCAAAAGATCCCCGCTCTTTCCAACGACTTCCCAGCCACCGGTGGGAGTATTCGTCGAGATATATAACTCTTTATATACGTATGATGATGTTTTGGTGTTGACGCTCTCTCGCAGGTTTAGCGGAACCTATGATTCGGCCGTTGCAGCGGCGGGGATGGTCACACGCCCGGTCGAAGTTATGGACACGAAAACCGTAGAGATGGGTGCGGGTCTCATTCTTCTGGAAGCGCTACGCGTTGTGGATGAAGGTGGGGGGCTTGAGAAGATTAAACAGGTGACGGAAGCGGCGATAAAGCGTTGCAAGATCCTGGTCGCCGTCGGTACGCTTGAGTACCTAGAGAAAAGCGGGCGCATCGGGCGGGCAGGTCGCCTCCTCGGAACGGCGTTTGATATAAGGCCGGTCTTGCGCCTTGAGGACGGCGAGGTTGTGCCGCACAAGCGGACGCGGGGGCGCAAGCGCCAGATGGTGGCGTTGTTGGAGGAGGTTAGGCCCATCGCGCAGGCCGGACGTCCCTTAGCGTACGGGCACGCTGATGCCCCGGGGGCGCTCGCTGAGCTCATGGGTTCTCTTAACGTAAAGGGACGCTTCGTCGCGGAGATTGGTGGAGTCGTTGGATCACACATCGGCCCAGGAGCTTATGGCGTGGCCTACCTATAGGGAGGACATACCCTCTTGGGAAGAGGGTCCTTTTCCTACGCAGCACAAACACCTTAAGCTACCACGGAGGACTACTCTACCGGAGCTGCGCACCGTGCCGGTTACCAAGCTTCCTGGCGTGGGGCCCCGCATCGCAGCGGCCCTCAAGGACCTGGGAATAAGCTCTTTCGCTGACCTGGTCTTACACTACCCTTCACGCCACGAAGATCTCTCCAACGTGAAGAAGATCTCTGACTTGCGCGTGGGTGAAAGGGCTACGGTCGTGGGTAAGGTTGTAAGCGCGAAGAAGCTGGGACGGCCGGTCCGGGGGCGGACACCTGGACTCTCGGTGCAGATCTACGACGGTACCGGATACATGCTAGTGACAATCTGGGGCCGTGGGTGGCTTTTAAACCAGCTCATCCCAGACGCTTGGGTTATGGTTTCGGGTAAGATGGAACGCAGGTATGGCCTGCAGCTCATGGCCAGGAACCTGGAGGTCATTGACGAGCCAAGCACGATCGGCAGAACCGCACATGCCGGCCGTTTTGTACCGGTCTATCCGATCAACAAGGGCTTAAACGCAAGAAGGATGCGAACTCTTGTCCATCGCGCCCTCCATGCCTCCGGATACATTCTCGATCCCTTGCCGGCAGAGATCCTTGCCAGTCACGGGTTACCGAACCTGCACGATGCGATACATGAGATCCACTTCCCCTCCGATAAGGAACACCTAAAAACGGCCATGAAGCGGCTGGTCTTCCACGAGCTCTTTCTGATGCAGGCAGGGCTGGCTGCACGCAAAGCGCGCTTCGAGGAGTCCGAAGCTGGCCGGAAACACGAGGGAAATGGCAAACTCCTCAATACCTTTCTCAAAGGTCTTGGTTTCGAGCTCACGACTTCACAAGAGCGTGTTATCAGAGAGGTCCTCGAAGGTATGCGTTTGGAGAAGGCGATGCGCCGTCTCTTGCAGGGTGACGTCGGAAGTGGCAAGACCGTCGTTGCCATCGCTGCCCTGCTTACGGCGGTCGAGTCGAGCGGGCAGGGTGCGATTATGGCCCCAACTGAGGTGCTCGCTGAGCAGCACTTTATCTCTATCTCAGCGGCCTTGAAGGATCTCCCAGTCAATGTTGCATTGCTCACCGGGTCCCAGAGCGTGGCCGAGCGTCGGGCGGTGCTGGAAGACATCCGGAGCGGCGAGGCGCATGTTGCCATAGGGACTCACGCTCTCATCCAGAAAGGTGTCGAGTTCAACGACCTCTCCCTCGTGGTCGTCGATGAGCAGCACCGCTTCGGTGTCGGTCAGAGAACGCTCTTTAAAGAGAAGGGGACCACACCGGACACGCTGGTAATGACTGCTACCCCGATACCGAGGACACTGTCTCTGACGCTCTACGGAGACCTCGAGGTCTCCATACTCGACGAACTACCGCCCGGACGCAAGCCCGTCGAGACGCGTATGGTCCAAAGCCCGGAGCGTAGAGAGGCTTATGAGGTGGTGCGCGCGGAAATCGAAGCGAGGCGACAGGCGTACGTAGTCTGCCCACTGGTGGAGGAGTCTGAGGCGCTGGAGGAAGTACGGGCGGCAGAAGAGCTCTACGAGGAGCTTACCGAGGAGGTTTTCCCAGATAAGCGGCTTGGTCTACTTCACGGTCGGATGGGGGCGGCTGAGAAGCGGGAAGTCATGCGCGCGTTCCGCGCCAGGGAGATAGAAATACTTGTCGCTACGGCCGTCATAGAGGTTGGGGTGGACGTGCCGAACGCTAGCGCAATGGTGATTGAAGGCGCCGAACGCTTTGGGCTCTCCCAGCTGCACCAGCTTAGGGGCCGCGTCTGTCGGGGCCTGCACACCCCGAAGTGCATCCTCGTCGGTGATCCGAAAACGGAAGAAGCATGGAGACGGCTCGAGGCCTTGTGTAACCATCAGGATGGCTTCAAGCTCTCCGAGGTTGATCTCGCCCTTCGAGGCGAGGGAACACTCTTCGGGAGTCGGCAAAGCGGGGTACCGGACCTAAAGATGGCGAAGCTGCTCAGGGACATCGAGGTGCTCGTCGAAGCTCGTGGCACGGCCTTTGAGCTCGTTGCGTCGGACCCCAATCTCAAGCAACCTCGCCACCGACCCTTGAGACGCGAAATCCGGGAGCTACTCGGGGTCGATGTGGATTGGCTATTCCGCGAGTAAGACATTGAGGATCGTAACTGGCTCGGCTCGTGGTGTACGGCTCGGTTCGGTTCCATATGGTGTTCGCCCGACGTCCGATCAGGTGCGGGAAGCTATCTTCAACGCTTTAGGCCAGTTCTTCGATGGCGGCGAGGTCCTGGACCTCTATGCCGGGACCGGGGCTTTGGGTATCGAAGCTTTGAGTCGGGGCTGTGAGCGAGCAACGTTCGTCGAGAAAAATAGGCGGGCGGTACATGCTATTAGCGTGAACCTAAGGTGCGCGAGGTTGGAGACAAGGGGGGATGTGTTGCGCGGGGACGTTATGGAAGTGCTCGAGCGGCTCTTCTGCCCGAGACGCCAATTCTATTTGATATTTGTGGACCCTCCATATAGAATCCACACGAGGGAGATCAGGGGCGTTTTGGAACGTCTGGCAGCATTGCTTGCACCTGGCGGACGCATCGTGGTTGAGAGTGGCGACCCTCTGGTAGAGATCATAAATAACCTGAAAGGGGTTAGCCGCCGCTACGGCGGCACGGTCGTAACCTTCTTTGAACGGATCTAGACAACCATGAACGTCGCCATATGTCCTGGTAGTTTCGATCCTATCACCGTCGGCCACATGGACATCATTCGTCGCTCTTCTGCGCTCTACGAGCACGTGGTGGTGGCCGTAGGTGCGAACCTCAAGAAAAAACCTAGGCTTTCTGCCGAGGAGCGAGCGCGGCTTATAGAGAAGGTTACGGGGAGATTTGCCAACGTTTCCGTAGAGGTAATGGAAGGCCTGCTCGTAAACTTTGCTCGAGAGCAAGGAGCCAGGGTGGTTGTTAAAGGCCTCAGGGCGGGCTCAGACTTCGAGTCAGAGTTCCAGCAGGCACAGCTCAATCGGACACTCTATCCAGAGTTCGAGACCGTATTCATCATGGCGGCTGCGGAGCACAGCTTCCTTTCATCAAGCGCAGTACGCGAGATCGCCAGTTACGGTGGAGAGGTACGCGGGCTGGTCCCGGACGAAATACAAGAAATAGTACATCGGTTGTACGTTGATGAACAGGCAGTGGCGAACGATAAAGGGTAAAATGAAAAAATGGACGTACTGGTTTTAATAGACAGGTTAGAGGAGTTGGTGGAAGAAGCCCGAAG
>JAFAPF010000379.1 GCA_019247245.1 Rubrobacter sp.
CCCGCCTCCCGGGCGCGAGAGGTCCGCCTTGAGGTGGCGTCTGAGGACTGGCGAGCAGCTCGATCTCTCCCCTTCGGCGCACTGGCCCGAGCCAGCGGTGGCAATAGAACCCCACCCCGAAGAGGGACCGGTACTAGTGACGATCGAGTACAGGATCGATCCTGACAGGGCTCGGGAGTTTATCCGGGTGATGGATAGGCTAGGCCGTTCCCGCCGCCGCAGTGGGGCAACCAGATGGGGGGTGTTCCACGACGCCGCCGACCCGAGCCGCTACCTGGAAGTCTACTTAGTCAGCTCCTGGGTCGAGCACCTCAGGCAACACGAGCGCGTGAGCGTGGCGGAGAAAGAACTTCAAGAGCATGTGCACTCCTTCCTCGTTAGTGAGGCACCACCAGTAGTCTCTCATTTCATCGCTGGCGATTCTCGTGGAGCGGAACGCAGCGGCAAGAGCAGTAACTCTGGCTAAGCAGTCTCTGCGCCGCGGCTAACGAAGCGGAGAGAAGGAGGCCGGGATCGTGAGGATGTTCTGCTGGCGGAGCAGCTCCCGTCGGCGTGGGTGTTCGGCGGCCATGCGCCGTTGGCGATCGCTTGTGCGCGGATCCGCTGCCGTTCGGCGGCGTCCTGGTAGGCCCAGATGTGCACGAGCTGGTTGCGCCGGCCAGTGATCGTCTGGTATGCGCCGATGAACGGTGAGAGTTTACGCGGCGCAGGGATCTTCTCGGACCACCGCTCGATCACCTGGGGCATGAAGCCAGTCCCGTAGGTATAGGTGCGGATTCCGTAGATCGCTCCAAACTCTTCGGGTTGGAGCGGTGGCGAGAACGGCAGCGGCTCGAGCAGCCGGATGTCCTCTTCGAGCCCGTATTCGTCTATCTGTGGCGGCCAGCCTGCAAGCTCGGCGGCCCTCGCGATGATCGACTCGCGCTCGGCAATACTGTCGTATGGCCACAGCTCGATCACCTGATTCAGCGTGTCCACCTCGGTCTCGAAGAATCCGGCCAGGGGCGACAGTTCGGTGCGGGCCAGAAGCGTCGCGGCGAACGCATCAGCGACCGCGGTACCCGCGGCGATCTTCAGCTGCAGAGTTCTCATCTCGACGATCATCGTGCTCCTCGCTCGGATCAGTACAGCCAGCGCCGCAGAGCCCGTGCAACCGTCGGCATAACCACGTATGTCATCAAGCCGGCGATCAGCACGTTCGTAATCACGTTTGTGGCGTAGAACGACCACGACCTTGGAAGCCAAGCCATCTCGAGCGGGATGATGATCGCCGTCAGCGCATACACGACCACGAACGTCACCAGCGCCATCTTCCACTTCTTCGGTGGCGGCGCGCCGGGGGCATCGCTGATCGAGAACCAGGTTTCCATCCCTGTCGCTGCCTGGCGTTGCGAGGTTGAAAACGCATCCGCCTCAGCCGACAGCTGGCGGCGGATGTCCGAGTCCTCCCACGCCCGCAGGGACGCCTCGTCAGTGAAGCGGTGAACGAGCCGGAACACGTTCTCGCCGGGGGGCGGGGTGAGCACCACGGTCCCGAGGTTGTTCGGGAACGCCTCCGCGGCACTTATCAACCGCGCAAGCCAGCGCTTGAAGTCATCTCGCCGCCTCGGATTGACCGTGCGCGTAATCACAACGGTGGCCGGACGCCCGGTGGGGGCCGGTCTGCCGGTTTCGCTCGGCATCAGGTCCTCAGCCCGAGAACCTCGCGCAACCGTACGCGCAAGTGAAGGATCGGCGGCGTCGAGGACGATTCGGAGGTCAGATCGCAGACTATCGCGTTCAGCCTTATCGGGTATCATGAGGTGCACTTCTTTCTTTTCGGAGCGACGCGCTACGCTCTTTTTCGTAGACAGGTCCCACCATATCAGGGGGGTGTGGCAAAAGTGTGGCACGGTCGTGCGTCGCGGGCATCCTCCCGCTGGCTAGACTTCCGAGAATGTTTCTTCGGCGATAAGTGTCCCTCCCTACCCGGCGGGCATTACGAGCTTCCAGGCGCTCTCGAAGTTCAACCCCAGCGGTTGCTGCAGCGAGATCCCCAAGAACCCCAGTCCCTCAAGCTGCCTCGCACGCTCCAACGGACCGACGTCGATGGCCCGCATGCCCCCGTCGCGCACCAGCTACGCCACCGTCCCCTTCGCCTCCTCGCCGTCCCCGGCGATGAACACGTCCAGCGGGTGGCATGCTACTTGGCCCTCGATCAGCGTCTTGAAAAAGGTGGGTTTCCGAAAGACGATTACAAAGGTGGGTTCACACTGCCATACTACGATCCTGCTGAAGGACGAAAAGAAGCCACAATGACTCCCTATCATGAACGTGGGTTTTTTAATCCCTACCGAGAAGATGTCACCTTTGGGGAAATTCCGGATATGAAACCAGGTGAGGTCGGACGTGAATACATCCATGTCGAAATACATCCATGTCGATAAAGAGCCATGGATGATCTACTACAACGGCAAACTCATGGAGAACTTAAAGCACGGCGCATTCTATAACCTCAAAGGCGGGGTAGCTAAAAATGTTTTTGTTCCTCTCCAAGAGCATGGAAATCAGGAAAACCGACACCTGTACTCCTTTTATATAGGGATAGCCCTCAATAGCCTCAGACTGCCATTTATGATGGATTACCAAGAAGAGGCGGGACTTGAGCAATTTGAAAAAGACCGGCAAGTAAAAGCAAAGTTTGACGGGAAGGTTTTGTTTGACAAGCAATCGCCACGCTTACTATAAAGCCGTTGTTTTTGTGTGTATGCACACACCATAAGCAGTAAAAAACTAAGTAACTTACCTCTTACCCAGAATACCCACCAAAAGACACTTTACCTCCAACTCATACTATCTTGTTAATTTTTGTTATAGTTTCATGTATAAATGTGGTAACTAGAATTGTCCGGGGAAAGGTACGAAATGACCGAAAAGCACAACCAGCGATCCTACTGTGAAGTTTGTGGATCAGAAGTAAGAGCTGAGGCTAACTTCTGTCCTAGTTGTGGTTCTCCGCAGAAAGCAGGCCTTCAAGTACCACGAGATCCGGATGTACCTCCACCTGGAGAGGGACGGATAGAAACGCAACAGATGAATGCATCACCGCTACCGCTTACTACACCCACAGACAAGAAGGGAAAGAAAAAAGTTCGCTGCGGCGAGTAGTAATCGCTTTGGTCATACTTATCATCCTAGCCGTGATTGTTGAAGGGACGAAAAACAACTCAACACCAACATCATCCTCATCCACGTCTTCCGCACCGCAGAGCAGTAGCAAGTCAAGTTCATCATCATCTTCACCCTCTAGTAATAGTCAGAATAAGGACACTCAGCCAAGCAGTAAGATCGGGGATACGGTAACTGTCGGTGACTCTGCATGGGTAATCACAGACGCTACACCAACGAGCCAGCTCACTCCCCAGTTTGGTTCCCCAAAGCAAGGCAACTTCGTTACGGTGGACTTCAACTTCACAAATAACGGCGACAAAGCTAAGACCCTCAGTACACCTATAATCAAACTGATAGATAGCACAGGACGGGAGTTTAGTGCTGATACCGATAGCTGGTCGTATGTCCCTGCAGATAGAAAC
>JAFAPF010000465.1 GCA_019247245.1 Rubrobacter sp.
AGCAAATGCCCGCGCCGCGGTCAGCCCGTCGCAGGGCAAGGCCTCAAGCTACCCCGTCTCCGCCGGCGAGACCACCAAACAAAGCCTGGGAGCGGAGGGTGCCGTCGCCGTTCCCGCTAACCTTGTTACTCAGGACAGCGCAGTATCGGCGCCCCCTGAACCGGCGGCACCGCAAGCGACGCCTAAGCCTGAGGCAAGCCCTGCGAAGTCCTCATCCGCAGGGTCCAATCAGCATTTAGTAGTCACAGCGAAGAATCAGAAGAGCATCAAGTTGGGGGAACCTAGTAAAGGAGGCGAAATAATACGGTAAGTAAACACCGCGATGGAGCTTTTGTCGCCGTAACTGTCCGTGACGCAACGGATTTTACGAGAGCGTATATATACAAGCAGTCCCCTCACTTGGCGCTATTTCTTCAAAGCGTGAGCCGGGCTTCGACCAGTGCCATCATTCCCTCCAAGAGAAGGCTCGGCAGAAGGGGTAACACCTAGCGGAGTCAGCGCCTGTAGAGCCTGAGCTACGCCAGCACAACGAAAAGATAAGGGCCCAGTCTCGGGCAGCCCTCAGGATGTCGATTCACCCCTCGACGCGGAACACGGGACACCATGGCGCCAGCGCCGAGAATTCTTCTGGGTCGTTCGATATGCCGTACAACTGCTGCAAGAGCTGCAAGAACTGAACGCCATGCGGCACCTTGCGTGGAAACTCCCACAGGATGACCCCACGCTCCTCAGCAGGCAGCTCGCCCAAGGTCACCCGTTCTCCTTCTTACGGCCGCGGGTGAGGACTGCCCATTCGGCCGCCCGTACGTTCTTAACCCAGTCGGCCTGATCGAGGCCAGCGACGTTGTAGCGCCGGCCGTCCACCGTTAGCGGGGAGACCGGCGTGGTGCACAACTTGCCGCTCTTCCTCCGGCCTTGAACCAAGATCAGGTGCATAGTGCCGACGGCTAGTCCGAGGCGCTGTAGGAAAACAACTACGCGATTGTCAGGCTTGAGCCACCAGGGTAGCTTGCGGTCGCTCGACATTTCGGTCACCTCCGTGCGCTCGTACGCTCAAGTAGCTCAAGCGTACTTGGTGCTTCTTGGTCTAAAGCCGATTCCGAGCCTATCGAATTTTGATCGTTTTAGAGTCAACTCGCCTCTTTGGGGTAAGCGCTTCGGCTAGTTTGCGGGCTTCTAATGAGGTCGCCGAGGCAGCAACGAAGCCCTCGTTTATACTCGCTACTTTTAACATCCTAGAAGAGGCAAGCACGCCGTGCACTTTACAGCTTGAGCCAACAGTAGCCCGAAGTGTACACCCCAAGTGCACCACCCGGACCGTTGTCTTGCTACGTCTTGAAATTCGTTTGTAACGAGTTGCAGCTGGTGTTAGAGTTTCAGATTCGTTTTCGCTCAAGCTATTGAGAGCTAGAGGCAGTGGCAGCTACCTAAGTAGATACAAGCCCCTGCCAAAGATTATTCGTCTCCTTGGTTTGCGTGCTTTATTCGTCTCCTTGGTTTGCGTGCTGCGTCGTGTTTCTTCTCGTCTTCATCTTTAACGAGCTTGTAATAGATCTCCACGTCCACCTCTGTATCAAATAGCAGCACAGCTGCAATGATAAAAAAGTGATTTGTAGCGCCATGATCGCCCAAGCGTTCCATAGATCGTACTGTGTAACACGAAGTTGGATACGCAGTATGAGAAACCGAGCGAGGCAGCTACCCAAACGATAACGGCGAGCACCGCACCAAGTGTAATAAGCCGAAATGGCTCATCAGCGTTGGGTAGCGCATAGTAGATAAACGCCACACCGACTACCAACAACGAGACCGCAACCGGGCAGCGAAGCCAACTCCACCGCGGTGCAAATATTGTGCTCACGCCTAGCTAATAAGCGGCCCGACCTGTCATTTGTGGATCGATCCGCAGTGGCCCAGCGCGATGGTTACTATGGCCGCGAGAACTAGTGTGTAGAACATCGAGGCCGCGTAAGAGGCGTGGGCTACGGTCGAAAGAAAGGCCCAGACCGTACTAGAGCCCGCGCTCACACACTATTACCCCGGGGGCCAGGTCATCCTACGCCCGCCGATGAGGTGCAGGTGGATGTGCTCCACCGTCTGCTGCGCATCCGAACCGTTGTTGAAAACAGCGCGGTAACCATCTTTTAACCCCTCGTCGGCGGCAACCTTCTGCGCCACCAAGAACAGGTGCCCGACGAGGGGTTCGTCTTCCTCGGTCAGGGCGTCAAGGGTAGGGATGGGCTTGCGAGGCACAACCAGGATGTGCGTAGGCGCCTGAGGGTTGATATCGCGCAAAGCCACACACCGGTCATCCTCATAAAGGATATCCCCCGGCTCCTCTCGGTCCATGATTTTCTGGAACAACGTCTTCTCTACCACAACGGGCAGCTTACTGGTCAAGAACGTGCTTCTCAACCGTTGTTGGGCAACCCGCTCTGCCCCCTTGGCCAACGGATACGTCTACCGCGACCCCCTTATCTCCGAGCAAAGCGATCGGGGCGGAACGGAGAGATCAACGCCTCTACCTCACCGGTTAGTATCTCCTGCGCCAGTAAGCGCCCGATAAGTAGGCCAAGCGTCACACCACTGTGGGTGACCGCTTCGTAGTAACCGGGCACTGCGGAGACCGCCCCTACGCAGGACCGCCCGTCCTTAGGCACCGGGCGGTCACCAACCAGAATGTCCTCGACACTCGCTGCGTTGAGCGCTGGGACAACCTGTCGAGCACGCTCCAGCAGTTCTTGGCATAGTGAACCTGCCGTTTCACGAGAGTCATTTTCAAGCTTCTCGTCTACCGAGCGGTGATGTACGAGGAGATGTCTTGAGCCCGCGGGACGGAGATTGATCAGCGGCGAGTGCACGATGCGCCCCAGAGGGGCCTCCTCCTTCATCGCCAGGCGTATGAGCAGTCCCTTACTCAGCTTAAGTGGCAGCGGCAGGCCGAGCAGCGCAGCTACATGGTCGGCCTCCGCCCCTGCAGCGTTAACCACAGCGTCGATAGGAAGACGCTCGCCATTGCTAAGGCGCAACGCCGCCACGCGGCCGCCTTTGGTCTCGATCGACTCGACGGCCACGCCCAAGCCGAGCTGGGCGCCATGCTTGCGAGCGAGATCGATGAGGGCGTTTGTAAGCTGCGGGGCATCGACCCAAACCTCTTCTGAAAAGAAGGCCACGGAAGTGTCCGGGCTTGGAAAGACCACGTGGGGCTCCATGAACTCGTTGAGCCACGCAGCTTCTCGCCATTGGACGGTGTAGCCCCAGGAATGCAACCTATTAACCTTGTAGCAAAGCTTATCTTGGGCAGCTTCGTCCTCGGCCCACTCGAGGTTTCCTCCAAGTTTGAGCCAGGATCTTCTCCCGGATAGCTCCTCGAGCAGCCGGAAGTGCTCCTTAAGACCAGTGTAATTCAATTCGAAATAGTCCCGGGGCGTCTTCTCGTTGGCGTTTACCCAGGCGAAGCTTATCGAGGTCGTACCCCTCGCTGGCTGGGATTTCTTATCGATGATCCAGACTCTGGCCCCGCCCTGGGCGAGTCGAAACGCCACTGAAGCTCCTACGATCCCCGCCCCGATTACCGCGATTCGTCTCATACGTTTACGTTATAGAGTAAATAGCTTGCGGTGAGTCCAGGCTAACGGACATTCGTGTATCCGCTTACGAAGAACCTCCAAAGCCATAGAGCACCTGTCTTCTTTTCTCCCATGCCACCAGACAAAAAAGTATAGTACCTAAGGGCAGAACAATAGGACAGCGACCATTACATCCCTTCCGGAGGGCTTTGATCACCCCGTCTCCTGCCAAAACCTCTACTACCACCTCCTATCCCTTCGCTAATCTCTCTTAGCTTCTCTAGTAACTCTTCTCGTGCTAAATACGACTGCTCTCGCTCTCTTGCTAACCGCT
>JAFAPF010000548.1 GCA_019247245.1 Rubrobacter sp.
GTGCGAACCTCGTCACTGGGGTGACCGCAGCACTCATTTCCGATGTTAACCTCCTTGGAAAGCCTACCTCCGAGTTTGGTCTCTTCGAGGTGGATGAGGCAAGCGTGCCGAAGGTTGCAGCCGAGGTGGAGCTGAGCCTGCTCGCCGTTCTGAACCTCTTTCGCGACCAGCTCGACCGTTACGGGGAGCTAACCCATACTGGCAAGGTCATTGCTTCGTCCTTTCCCGATCTACCACCCGACGGCTCGATCGTTCTGAACGCCGACGACCCACTCGTCGCAAGCCTTGGCCGCTTGGCCCGGAACCCTGTGTTCTTCGGAGTGGACGAGCCTTCGTTGAATACCGGTCGCCTGCAACACGTTGCCGACTTGAAGGACTGCCCCATCTGTGGGACGGCTCTTCGATACGAGACGGTGTACTTCGGGCACGTAGGGACGTACCGGTGTCCGAACTGCTCTTTTGGTCGCCCGAAGCCAGCTTACACAGCCATAGACGTCCGGATGGACGGACCGCGGGGAACGAGCTTTCTTCTATCAACGCCTTCCGGAGAGGCCGAGGTGAAGATTGACCTACCAGGGCTCTACAATGTCTACAACGCATTGGCGGCGGCGGCGGTGGCGGGGGAGACGGGGATCCGACCGTCGGAGATAGCACAGGGCTTGCGTGAGTTTGGCGGGGTGTTCGGGCGGGTGGAGAGGGTGTTGACGGGGGATAAGGAGGTTTTCTTGCTCCTTGTAAAGAACCCCGTGGGCTTTAACGAGATCCTGCGCACCTTCGTCGTCGATGGGGTCAGCCTTGCCAACGACGGTGCCAGCAACACCAAGTGGGTCCTTATCGCTATAAACGATAACAACGCCGACGGCCGGGATGTGTCCTGGCTGTGGGACGTGGACTTCGAGATGTTGGCTGACATCCGAACCAACGTCCGGTTCTCTGTGAGCGGTATTCGAGCTGAGGACATGGCTGTACGCCTTAAGTATGCCGAACTATTGGTTGAATCGGTAATCCCCGACCGCGAGAAGGCCCTCCGAGCCGCCCTTGAGGCCATCCCTGAGGGCGAGACGCTGTATGTTTTGCCGACCTACACGGCGATGCTGGAGCTACGGCAGATCTTGAGCGACCTGGGGTACACGCATCCCTTCTGGGAGGATCAGTGAAACTCACCATCCTACAGATATGCAAAACCTACGCTTAGAATAGCAAATAGCCAATTTGGGTCATGCGCTAATTCTTCGGCTACGCGCATACTCAGAATTGACCGAAGAGGCAATGGGGCGAATTCTCTATGCAGAAAGGTGTCAAACAGGTAATGACACACCCTCCTAAGGCTGTTATCGTGCTTTAAACGAGGCAAGGTCTCTCCCAGAGAGAGGCACCCAAGGGGGTAGGAGGAATGCAGCTATAAGAACAGATACAGCAGCTAAGGAGGCAGCTAGAGACGAGCGGGTGCTCGAACGGCCAGAGGCAGAACCACAGTGAAAGCGACTGCTCGCCGAGGACCCACCAACGGCTGTTGCAGACATGCCTGAGGCTCAGAGGCTTCGGGAGATGGGCCCTCTCACCAGGCCTATCGAGCAGCAACCAACGGAAGCCACTAATGTTCCTCTACCGAGGAATACCAGCAGCTAAACCAGCGCTAAACGAGAAGGTGCTCGATAGAGCTGCGAGCGTCCTTGCTGGAAGCAGTGGCTCCTCACCGACCCGGAGGCGGCTATGCGAAAAGCCAACTTTCCAGAGTATCAGAGGCTCGAGGAGGTGCGGCAAAAGGAGGCGGAGGTTCGAGGCCATATCAATCTAATACCCTACGGTTCCTCGCAGGCTTTTACTGGTACTGTGACAAGAGCAGTAATACTCACTGGTACTGCGACAATACCCGCTACTATGCTTAAGCGATACTGTCGTTAGTACTCAGTTCTAGGACTAGTACCCCTAGACGTAGTAGCGTCGCTAGATGTCCTAAGCTGGTGGCCATCCGGCCGCTAGCGCTGCAAGTGATAAATCGCACTAAATTCGTCTTCCTAGGCACTCCCCGAAGAGTAGCGCAACGCTCTTCGAGAATATGGTCTACCCTCGGGACAGACCTGGCGAGGCTGCCCCTCTGTGCTAGAGGCTAGGCAGCTTGTACCTGGTGAGATTCGTCAAGGTTTGCCTGGCGGAGGGCATTCTTAGGCCATCGTAGCGCATCACGCTAGTAACTTGCTCATCGCAAACAACGAAGACCGAGGCCATGATCTGACTCCCAATTACCAGACCGGCCTCTGCAGAGCGCCACTCCGCCTCTTGCTGAGCAACTACTGTGTCGCCTCGGTGGAAAACGCGCAGTGGTTCGAGACGAACATTTGCGCGTGCTGCCCACTCCTGCAATAGCTTTGTACCGTATCCAATTCCGTGAGGCCCCCTATCTCGACCTTAGGATACGATAGTGTCACTAAGCGTTCGATGTCGTTGCTGTTCAAAGCATCGCGCCAAGCCTCGACAATGCCAATCTCGGTGACAGCGTCACGGTTCGTCACCATCCCTCTTTCTTCCTCCTTCTAGCTGCTTTTGCGAAGTATCCTTTCTTTGTGTGGGCAGAGCATCTCACGTTAAAGAGGTATGCTCTACCGTACGAAGGGGCAGTAGATTTTCGACAGCCTGGCTCAGGAGCGGCAACTTAGGCCAACGCCGCGCTATTGCCTCTCGCCCTTGCCGAGTTCGAGTAAGGCATTGTCCGTTAGTGAACCAGGCAGTGCAAAGACAAGCGGATAGAGGCTGTCGTATGTGATCCACCGGCAGGCTATTTCTCGCTTAAAGCAGATGAACCGCGCCAGCTTGTCGAGCGTATAATCTATGACGCTGAGCGGATAAAGGAGCTAGTAGAGCAACAGGTCCGACTCGCAAAGAAGCTAAACGAAGGTGTTATGTCTTGCAGCGAATCAAGTTAACTGTACACCACCTCTACGCCGATATGATGAACCTCTACGGTGATCGCGGGAATGTCATCGCTATAAAGAAGCGTGCGGAGTGGCGCGGTATACCTGTAGAGGTGGTGGACGTGGGGCTTGGGGAGGTTATACAGCCCACCGGCTGCGACATCTTCCTCTTCGGTGGGGGGCAAGACCGTGAGCAGGGCCTGCTCGTTGATGACCTCTCGGGAACGAAGGGTGCAGACCTCAAGACTATCGTCGAGGATGGAGGCGTCGTTCTAGGTGTTTGTGGAGGCTACCAGCTTATGGGCCATTACTATGAGACACCCGAAGGAGAGAAACTACCAGGCGTCAGGATCTTCGATATGTATACGAGACCCCGCAAACTGGACGAGTCACGGTTGATCGGTAACGTCTTGGTGCGCGTTCGCGCCCCAGAGGACGCTTCGAGCGGCACGGTTCGCGAGATCGTTGGCTTCGAAAACCACGGTGGCCGCACCGAGCTGGGGAATGTGGAGCCGTTGGGTAAAGTGATTATAGGTCACGGCAACAACGGCCGTGACAACACCGAAGGTGCTAGGCGCCTCAACGCCTATGGTACCTACCTGCACGGCTCGCTTCTCCCCAAGAACCCCTGGCTCACGGATCAACTCATCCTCAGCGCTCTCCGTCTCGTCGACGACACGGCCGAGCTAGAGCCTCTGGACGACGCGACCGAGCAGGCCGCCTTCTCGTCAGTGGTGGACCGTATAGCAGGGCGATAGAGCGTGTTAAGGCTGAGTAAAGAAACGTCTAGTGAACCAGGCGCTACCGCGTTGCTTACCATCTCTCTAAGATCTGTTAGAAATTTTCTACCGCTGGGCGGAGGTCCAGCTCCAGCGTCCACGCTCTCGGATCTTGGGTGTGCAGCTGCCAGTAGGTATCGGCGATAGCGTCGGGTGAGAGGGTAGTACTTTCCTCCCGATCGGGCTGTGACTCGCGCAACTGTGGGGTGTCGATCTGACCATCTATGACGACGTGTGCTACGTGTATACCCTGAGGTCCGAACTCGCGGGCCATAGACTGTGCCAGCGCTCTAAGGCCGAACTTGCCTGTCGCTAGTGCCGCGAAGTTGGCCGAGCCCCGCAGTGAGGCCGTCGCACCCGTAAGGATGAGGGTGCCGCTACCCTTCTCCACCATCGTCGGCAAGACCTGCTGCGCCCCATAGAAGGCACCGGAGCAGTTTGCCCGGAAACAGTCGTCGAATTGCTCGGGTGTTAGATCGAGGATGCTCCCCATTTGGAAGGCCCCGGCGTTGTAGATGAAGACCTCCGGGTCGCCGAGCCCTTCGCGCACACGACCGAAGGCCTGAGCCACAGACTCCGCGTCCGCTGCATCGGTTTCTACCGCAACGGCCGCTCCGTTCGTATCCTCGATCTCCTCTCGTATCGCCGATAGGCTCTTCTCACGTCGGGCCATCAACCCCACCGCGAAGCCTTCGCGGGTGAAGCGCCTCGCGATCGCCGCTCCGAGACCTGGTCCTGCCCCCAAGATCACCGTTACCTTGCTGTCCACGATTCCTCCTCGTTGCCGAAGCTCCGCGTAGTCTCTACCGCGCAGCCCGTTCGCGAAAACCTGGACTACGCCTGGCGTACCCGGGGGCTGGGCTATTACTGATGTTAACGGGGCGCTATGGATCACCTACATGTTGGGCACTACAATGAGCGCCACCGCTGCGACGAGCCCTACCAAGATGAGGGCTACCAGAACCCAAGGAAGCACCCTCCGTTGTCGAGCCCAGTTCTTGGCGTTTTCGGGGTGTGGAGGCGGAGAGCTCAGGCTAACAGGTGGGCGCGCGGATGTGACCGCCGATCTTGCCGCTTCTTGCTGGGGGCCTAAGAAGAATGCTGGAGAGTCCTCCTCCTGTTGGACCTGTTCAAGCTCGGATGTGTCCTGCTGGGTGCCTGAAAGGAATGCTGGAGACTCCCCCCTGTGCACCCGTTCGAGATCATCTATGAGTTCGGATGTATCTTGGTACCGGTCCTTTGGATTCTGAGCCAGAAGCTTCATGGTCACGGCGTTTATCCCATCGGGCACGTCCGGATTTATCTCCCTCGGCGAACGAAGGCGTCGGCTGGTGATGTGCTCCGTTGCCGTCCCTGCCGGGGTCCCAGTGTCGTGATGCAGCTCTCCCGTGAGCATCTCGTACAGGACGACTCCTAGGGAATAGAGGTCGCTTTGGGGGCTTGAAGACCGTCTCAGTGTCTGCTCGGGGGAGAGGTAACGCGTGGTGCCTAGAATAGCGCCCTTTTCGGGCGTTGTAACCGTGGATGACGCTACTATGAGACCGAAGTCCGCAACCTTGGCTTCCCCTGACTCGGTCAGCAAAACATTCTGTGGGCTCACGTTCTGGTGGATTACACCGTGTTCGTGGGCGACCTGCAAGGCTTGCGCTACCTGGAGAGCTATGGCGGTAGCCACGGGAGCCGGAAGTGGACCGTCCCGCAGGATCCGTTCCTTGAGGTTGCCTCCCGACACTCGCTCCATGGCTATGTAGTAACCTCCGTCCTCTGTCTCCCCCCGATCGTAGATTTGGAGTATATTCGGGTGTGAGAGCAACGCTACGTTCCTAACGTCGCGCTTGAAGCGCTCGACGAACCCCTCATCGTCGGAATATTGATTCCTCAACACCTTGAATACCACGTCCCGGTCGAGTTCCTGGTCGTGAGCCAGGTAGACCTCGGCCATCTCACTGCTGCTTATCAGCTTGGTGAGGCTGTAGCGCTCATCAGAGCGCGTGTCGAGGGTACTGAGGGGTGGGAAGTCTGTGGGCAGGCCGGGGGCAACGAGCTGAAAAATGCGCTCTGTGTACCTGAGGTCTTTCAGACGGTGCTCTCCCAGATCGCGCAGCTCCACTCCTGGCTCCAGGTTGTCGCGTACCAACCCGTAGGTTACGGCCGATAGAAGGATCTGGCCTCCATGACCAGCGGATAACAAACGCGCGACCCGGTTCACCGGAGGACCAAAGTAATCACCCTCGCGCTCCTCGGTTGCGCCGGTGTGCAAGGCCATCCGCACTCGCAGCGTGGTGCTCGCCTCCCATGGCTCGGCAAACAGGGCTCCTTGCGCCACCAGCGTCGCTTCCAGGGCTTGCCTGGCGGTAGCGAAGGCTGCGCAGTAAGCGTCGCCGACCGTCTTGAAGACATAGCCTCCGTTAGCCTCTATATTGCTCCTCAAGATCTCGTCATGACGGGCGAGGGCAGCTTGCATCTGCTGCGGGTACTTTTCCCATATGGAGGTAGAGCTCTCTATATCAGTGAACAGGAAGGTGACGGTGCCGGTAGGTGGGCTCTTAGTCACGCCCCGCATCCGTTCCATCAATCGGGCGGCTACAGCAGGTGCAAGCAGCGGTTTTCCTTGCGCAGCAGAGCGAATGGCCTGAAAGAGCTCTTCGCGTGGGGCATCCTTTAGCAGGTAGCCCGTCGCACCATTCTCTATAGCCGGCAGT
>JAFAPF010000212.1 GCA_019247245.1 Rubrobacter sp.
GCGAACCGGACACTCGGGCGGACGGCTCTCGGAACGCTCGGGGCCGATCCACGCCTCGGAACCAGATCGCACCCCTTCTCTGGACGTCAGGGATACGGCGGCTGTCGCTCAGAAGCCCTCGCGATGAGCGGGGTCTGGGGCATCCTGCTCGCTGCCGGGGCAGGGAGCCGGTTCGGTGGCAGAAAGCTACTCGCGTCCTTCAGAGGACGGCCCCTGATCGAGGCCGCCCTTTGCAACCTGCGCGGGGCACCGGTAGATGAGATAATAGTGGTGATCGGAGCTGAAGGGGAAAGGTTGCGTATTATAAGCACCGCATACGGGGCGCGCGTAGTCGAGAACCCGGATTGGGCAAAGGGGATATCTACCTCGATACGGGCAGGACTCCAGGCCTGCGAACCAGAGGCGCGGGCCGCGGTCGTCTCGCTGGGAGACCAGCCGCTCGTAGAGGCAGAAGCGGTAAGGAGGCTCGTCGAGGCGTTCGAGTGGGGAGCACATGTGGCGGTGGCGACCTACGACGGCGTGCCGCGTAACCCGGTACTCTTCGCTCGAGGAGCCTGGCCGCTCCTCGAGCGCGAGCTGTCGGGAGACAGAGGCGCGAAGGTGATCCTGAAGCGCCACCCGGAGTTGGTGACGGAGGTGCCTTGCGATGACGTAGCAGACCCGACCGATGTGGATACCTTGGATGACCTGCGGCGCCTGGAGGATCTCTCTGCTCCCCTTAGCGGCCGCCTTTGGGAAAGGAGAAACGGATGAAGCTGGAGAACGAGTTCACGGTTGACGCGCCGATGGAACAGGTATGGGAAGTGTTAATGGACCTAGAGAAGGTGACCCCGTGCCTCCCCGGAGCCTCCCTGACGGAACAGACCGGCGATGAATACAAGGGGAAGATGTCGGTGAAACTCGGTCCCATCTCGCAGGAGTACGAGGGCACCGTGAAGATAGACGAAGCCGACGAGGAAGCCCGGCGGGCGGTCATCAGGGCTGAGGGCAAAGACGCCCGCGGCCAGGGAACAGCCTCGGCGACCATCACCTCCACTTTGCACGAGGAGAGCGAAGGAACACGGGTACACGTCGAAACCGACATGCAAATCACCGGGCGAGCGGCCCAATTCGGGCGGGGTGTCCAGGAAGAAGTGGCATCGAAGATTATGGACCGGTTCGCCGGTTGCCTGGAGGAGGAGGTCCTCTAGAAAGGGTACTCAGAGATATGAAGATCGAGAACGAGTTTACGGTAGATGCGCCGGTGCAGGAAGCTTGGAACGTCCTGCTGGACCTCAAGCGGATAACCCCGTGCCTGCCCGGGGCTAGCCTCGAAGAGACATCTGGTGAAGACTATAAGGGGACGATGAAGGTCAGTCTCGGACCCGTCACGCAAGAGTATGAGGGCACCGTGAAGATAGACGAAGCTGATGAGGAGGCTCGCAGGGCGGTGCTCAAGGCCGACGGCAAGGATGCCCGAGGTCAAGGGACGGCCTCGGCGACCATCACCTCTACTTCGCACGAGGAGAACGGTGGGACGCGGGTGCAGGTCGAGACCGACGTGCAGGTGACAGGTAAAGCGGCCCAGTTCGGACAGGGCATGATGCAGGACGTCGCGGAGAAGCTCGCGGGCCAATTCGCGGATTGTCTGGAGAACGAGATCATGGGCATCAAAGAAGAGCCCGAGCAGCCTACAGCCTCCGAGGAGGAGCTATCTGCGGATGGAGCAGCCGAAGAAGAGCCCCAGCCTAGCCGCAGGATCATCCAGCAGGATCGAGAGGTCGAGCCTCTGGATCTCGGTGAAGCGAGCCAGGAAGCGGTCCTCAAGCGTATCAAGCAAGCAGCTCCTGTGGCCGTGGGTATCGGCGCCCTAATCGTCGTGGTCTTGCTCATCAGGAGAAGAACCTAGGTACCACACAGCGCAACGGTGGGACACAATCCCTGCCGAAGAGCAGCTTGCCAAGTAAGTAAGTGTAGGCTGTTGCTGCGCTCTGCATACACCATCCATAGTAGAGCGCAAGACGCTTACGCTATCCTTCACTACTGGTATGCACCGGGAAGCAACCCGTCGCCTGCGCACGGGCAAGAACATCTTGGATTGCACCACTCCGTCACGATGAGAAGATCGAGATCTCTGGGGTGTGCGCTTGCTGCGGGGCACCGGGTGGTTGTTAGAGAGTTTGGAGGCAGGAGGCATATAATAATTAGAGAGGATCGCTATTCTGTTGGTGTTCGCGGTGCCGCTGGTCGCAAAGACCGCGGTTGCTGCGACGCGAAGAACGGGGACCGGCAAAGAGCGGTTGCCAGATACGGGTGGTATTGGAATCCTTCCTCTGGCTGCGAGCCTCTTAGGAATTGCAAGCCTGGTCGTCGGAGTACTTCTCTAGTGGCGGGCCTATCGTGGGTAGTGTGCCATCACGTATATGTTAGAGCCGCCTGACTTTTCGCGGTATTCTCCCCCTCTCTGACTTTCCTGCGTACTCGGGGGACTGATAAATCTCCTAAAGGAGTCTGGAAAGAACCTTCTCGTAGGCTTCGTAATTTTCCTCGCCGTAGAGGACAAATCGGATGCGACGGACGCCTTGGAGGTTCTCGGCGCTCTCCAACACGGTTTGCAAAGCGACCTCGGCGGCTTGTTCGACAGGGTAGCCGAAGGCACCGGTGGAGATGGAGGGAAAGGCGACGGACTCCAGGCCGTGCTCGTCTGCCAGCGAGAGGGCGTTCCGGTAGCATCGCGCAAGAAGCTCATCCTCGGGCTTGTCGGAGCCATAGACGGGACCGAGGACGTGGATAACGTGACGGTTGGGTAGCTGGTGGCCACCGGTTATCACCGCTTTTCCGGGTTGGACGGGGGCTAAAGGCCGGCTCTCCTCGGCGAGGCCAGGGCCGGCGGCTTGGTGGATCGCGCCTGCCACCCCCCCTCCACTGGTAAGCCCGGCGTTGGCCGCGTTCACAACCGCGTCAACGTCATCCTGGGAGGTTATATCACCCTCGACTATCTCCACCTTTAGCTCGTTGACCTCGCGCTCCATCCCTCACCGTCTTTCTTCGAGGCACCGCCTTCCATCCTACCCGAGGCTAGCACGTTTTGAACAGCACGCCTTCCACATGATGTAGAGTATTCCTTCTCCCGGATCACAATCCAGGGTATATCAGCAGGTTTTCCACTCAAATCAGATCTATAAAATTAAGCTAATAGTTAAACTTCAGAGAAGTTTAGTGGTGGAAGAAGAAGGAAAAACAAGCGGAGAGATGAGCTTCAAACCCACAACGGAACGTTTGGCTACGCTCCCGATCGCTATGGCGGCTGTTGCAAAAGGAGCGTTGAAGCTCTATTATCGTTGCATTAAGCCTTATTATCATAGCGCCAAGCTAACGGGCCGCGTATCCCACGCATTTCGCTGCGCGGGGGGCGTGCCCGCATAAAGGGCGCACCGGGAAAGGACCGATGACCAGCCGCTTCGGGAACAATGGCGTCCATAAGCGGGTCGGCACGTGGGCACACAGGGCATGTAGGATGCTTGAGTGTTTTCCGGCCGAGGATGCCGGGAAAGCGGCCGCCGTGATTGTCGCCTGCTACGAACGGGGGGGCAAGGTGCTCGCCTGCGGCAATGGCGGATCCGCAATGGAGGCCCAGCACCTCGTCGCGGAGCTCGTGGGGAAATTCGAGCGCGACCGGGCATCTCTGCCGGCGCTCGCCCTCCACGCGAACCCAGCCGCCCTCACAGCCGTCGCCAACGACTACGGCTACGAGGATACCTTCGCCCACCAGGTCGAGGCCCTCGGAAACCTTGGCGACGTCCTCCTAGCCATCTCGACGAGCGGTGACTCGGAGAATGCCGTCCGGGCCGTGCTCGCCGCGAAGGCTAAGGGGATGGTCACCATCGGCTACCTCGGTAGAAAGGCGAACGGCGGGCGTCTCGGGGGACTCGTGGACGTGCCGGTGATCCTCGAGGCCTCCGACACGGCGACCATCCAGACAGGTCACCTTGTGCTCACCCACACCATTTGCGGCCTCGTCGAGGAGACGCTCTTCCCGAACAAGGC
>JAFAPF010000296.1 GCA_019247245.1 Rubrobacter sp.
TCGTCTTGCCGGATGCCTCGATAGTGCACATCGGCGGTGGCAAGGCACCCGACGCCCCGGGCTACGATCTGCTCGGGGCGTTCGTGGGCTCCGAAGGGACTTTGGGGATAGCGACCAAGGTAACCCTCCGGCTCGTACGCGTGCCGCAGGCAGTGCGGACCCTGCTGGCAGCCTTCGAAGATACCGAGCAGGCCGGCGGTGCCGTCTCGGGAATTATAGGCGCTGGGATCGTACCGGCCGCCGTTGAGATGATGGATGCTCTGTGCATCGAGGCGGTCGAGGCCGCGATGCACCCGGGCTTTCCGGAGGCCGGAGCGATCCTCCTTTTGGAGCTCGATGGCCCGGAGGCTGAGGTGGCTAACCAGTTCGAGCAGGTGATCGAGGTCTTCGAGGAGAGCAACGCCACGGAGATCCGGGTCGCCGGGGACGACCAAGAACGGGCGCTCTTCTGGAAGGGCCGTAAGGCGGCGTTCGGGGCGATGGGACGCATCAGCAACGACTACTATGTCCAGGATAGTGTGATCCCACGTACGGAGCTCGGGCCGGTCCTTAAAAGGATCTCCGAGCTCAGCGGAGAGTATGAGCTACGGGTGGCGAACGTCTTCCACGCTGGAGACGGTAACTTGCACCCTCTGGTCCTATACAACAACGAGATCGAAGGTGAGTTCGAGCGGGCCGAGGAACTGGCCGGTGAGATAGTGTTTGCTTGCCTGGAGTACGGTGGATCCCTCACCGGGGAGCACGGCATCGGCGAAGACAAGAAGAAATACATGCCCAGGATGTTCACCGAAGACGACATGAACACCATGCAGCTTTTGCGGTGTGCCTTCGACCCGCACCAGATCTGCAACCCCGGCAAGATCTTCCCAACTCCGCGCTTGTGTGGGGAGCGACCCGGTCCCTTTCGCATGCACCCGATACAAAAAGCTGGCCTCGCGGAGAACTTCTAGTGGATACCACGGGTACGAAGGCCTCCTTGGAAGATCTGCAGAGGATAGTCGGTGAGGAGCACGCCTGGGAGGCTGCATCGGAAGATGCCGTGGACGGTATCCACCCCTCGTTTGTCGCCGAGCCAAGCTCCATCGACGAGGCGAGCGAGCTGATGAAGCTCGCCGACAGCGAGGGCCTCTCGGTAGCCCCCCGAGGCAGCGGGACGAAGATGCTTTTAGGTAACCCGCCAAGCAGGTTGGATCTCGTCGTTAGCACCGCACGCGTGAACGAGGTCATCGAGCATGTACCCGGAGATCAGATCATCCGGGTCCAGGCTGGGTTAAAGCTCGAAACCCTGCAGGAGCAGCTCGCCGGCTCCGAGCAGATCCTTGGTATCGACCCGCCGGAGAAGGGGGCGACGATCGGGGGCACCATCGCGACAAACTCCTCGGGGCCGAGAAGGTTGCGCTACGGGACCATAAGGGACCTCATCATCGGCATCACAGTGGTCCTCGCGGACGGGACGGTGGCAAAGGCCGGTGGCAAAGTTGTCAAGAACGTGGCCGGCTACGACCTCTCTAAGCTGTTCACCGGGTCTTTAGGGACTATAGGTCTGATCGCGACCGCCAACTTCCGCCTGCATCCCAGGCCCGAGTTGGGACGCACGGTGGCGGTGGAGCTATCGGACACCAAAGAGGCGGGCGAAGCGACGCAGGCCGTAATGCATTCTCAGATCGTCTCGAGCGCCCTGGAGCTGCATTGGAATGAGGATACGAGGCTTCTCACCCTCCTCATCGAGGGTATACCGCCTGCTGTCGAGGCGCAGGCAGAGACGGCTTCTTTCCTCTTTAAGCCCTTCGGAGAGACGCGGACTTTACGGGACGAGGAAATCCGCTATTTAGGACCCTTGACGCCGCCGGATGTGTCCGAGGCGAAGGAGGAGGTGGCGCTCAAGATCGGGGCTCCGCCGACGGAACTCGCGGGTGTGCTCGACTCGGTGCTTGGGGCTTGCGAGCGCAGTGGTGTTACGCCGAGCATCATCGGCCACGCCGCGAATGGTATTACCATGGTCGGTCTATCCGGGGGTGGCGAGGAGGCGCAGGTAAGGGTCATCGAGGAGCTGCGCGGCGAAATCTGGGTCCGTCGGGGCGGAAGCTTGGTTGTGCAAAAGGCCCCGCTCTCGATAAAGAAGAGGGTCGATGTGTGGGGACCAGCGGGGGACTATCTCGGCCTCATCCGACGAGTAAAGGGAAAGTTCGATCCCCGGGGTGTGCTGAACCCGGGCAGGTTCCTGGGAGGCATCTAGTGACCGAGAGGAACAATGGATCTTCGGAAGGCAGACCGGGGAGATCCCCGCACCCGCAAGAGCAGGGCAACCGCTACGACGCGACGGACGCCGCCGAGAGGTGGAGCGATCAGAAAGGCACCACACAAGAACAGGCGATGGCCGCTGCCATTGGAGCCGGCAGCCCGCAGGATGTCGGCCAGAATACCCGCGTCGCCACCTCGCACCCGATCTTGCAAACCGTAGGCGAGGCTCTTCCCGAGAGCGGCAGCTTTGCCTTCCCGGCCTTCGACGATCACCGCCCGCCTGACAAGCAACTCATAGACGAATGCGTCCACTGCGGCTTCTGTCTACCGACCTGCCCAACTTACGTGCTCTTCGGGGAGGAGATGGACTCCCCGCGCGGGCGTATCTACCTCATGAACAAGGGTCTCGCCGAAGAGTCGATGAACGACACTATGGTCCGTCACTGGGAACTGTGCCTCGGGTGTATGGCGTGCGTCACCGCCTGCCCTTCCGGCGTGCAGTACGACAAGCTCATAGAGACCACCCGGGCTCAGATCGAGCGCCGCTACGAGCGAAGGGCAGACGATAAGATGTTTCGAGAGATGATCTTCAGATTCTTCCCCTACCGCAGCCGACTGCGGCTCGCTGCCGGTCCTTTACGTCTCTATCAGCGCTTCGGCCTCGACAAAAAGCTCCGCAAGGCCGGCGCTATCGGCCGCCTTCCCGCTCGCATGAGAGCGATGGAAGCCCTCATGCCCAAGCTAGCGAAGGAACAGAAGATCCCGGAGTACACATCCCCAGTGGGCGAGAAGCGCAGGAGGGTCGGGGTACTCATTGGTTGTGTACAGCAGGTCTTTTTCTCTCAGGTCAACGTCGCCACCGCCCGAGTGCTGGCCGCCGAGGGTTGCGAGGTCGTCGCTCCTAAGCACCAGGGCTGCTGCGGCGCCTTGAGCACCCACGCCGGGCGCGAAAAGGAGTCACTAGCCTTCGCGAGGAAGACCATAGACACTTTCGAGGCCGAGAACCTCGACAACGTAATCGTCAACGCCGCTGGCTGCGGCTCAACGATGAAGGAGTACGCGTACCTTTTGCGCGACGATGCCGAGTATGCCGAGAGGGCCAAAGCATTCTCCGATAAGGTCAAGGATGTCTCGGAGTTTTTGTACGAGTTGGGCGCCGTCGCTGAGCGGCACCCTTTGCCGGTCTCGGCGGCGTACCACGATGCTTGCCACCTGGCGCACGCTCAGGGTGTTCGCAAGGAGCCTCGACAGGTCCTGAAGCAGATACCGGGGATGGAGATAAAGGAGATACAAGAGGCTGAGATCTGCTGTGGCTCGGCTGGCATCTATAACATGATTGAACCCGAACCTGCTGCCGAGCTGGGGGAGCGCAAGGCGAAGAACGTCTTCAGGACCGGTGCTCCATTGATCGTCACTTCCAATCCTGGCTGCATGCTTCAGATACAGGCTTCTCTCAAGAAGATGGGCCACGACGTGCCGATGGCCCACCCGATGCAGGTCCTCGATGCCTCCCTGCGGGGCGAGCCTGTGGAAGCTTTGCTCCGATAGAGGCACAGTGAGAGTCTCCCGCTCGGTGCTGGCCGTTCCCGCCTCGGAATGGAAGATGATCAATAAAGGTTCGCTCTCCCGAGCGGACCTTTTCTTTCTCGACCTCGAAGACGCCGTCGCCCCTGACTCGAAAGACGGCGCCCGCATGAATGTCATCCGGGCGCTCGAAGAGCTCGACTGGCATGGACGTCCGACGTTCTATCGTCTCAACGCCCTCGACACCTCGCACTTCTACAAGGACGTCATCGAGGTTATCGAAGAAGCGGGGGACAGGCTTGACCTGATCCTGGTCCCCAAAGTGGGGCGTCCCAAGGACCTCCAAGCCCTAGATATCCTCCTCACGAGCGTGGAGCTGAACGCAGGCCTTGAACCCGGCAAGATAAAGCTGGAGGCTCAGATAGAGACCGCCGAAGGCCTCGTTAACATAGAGGGCATAGCCCACTCGACGAGTCGCCTCGAAGCCCTTGTCTTCGGTCCCGGTGACTACGCTGCCAGTATCAGAATGCCGCAGACGAGCATTGGCACGATGGACGAGTGGGACGAATCGTACCCCGGCCATCGCTTCCACTATGCCATGCACCGCATCGTCGTAGCCGCCCGCGCAGCCGGCCTTCGTGCCATAGACGGTCCTGCTGCCAACTACAGAGACGAAAAAGGGCTGCGTAAGAGCTGCCTCCTAGCCCGCTCACTAGGCTTTGACGGCAAGTGGTGTATCCACCCTGGGCAGGTCGAAGTCGTCAACGAGGTCTTTTCACCCACCGAGAGAGAGCTCGCGTGGGCCAAAAAAGTAGTTTCCGCTTACGAGGAGGCCAACTTTACCGGGAGCGGTTCGATAAGCGTTGATGGCCAGATGGTGGACGCCGCCTCTATAAGAATGGCCCAAAACACTCTCGACCTCGCTCGAGGCGTGGGAATGATTCAAGAGTAATGGCGTAAAATGTGGTCCCGGATATGCGACTTTTCTACGGAGGATGATCACCCAGTGGCGGATGTAACGGTTATCGGCGGTGGCCTGGCAGGGAGCGAGGCGGCTTGGCAGGCCGCCGAGAGGGGCTGCTCGGTCGAGCTGTGGGAGATGCGGCCGATTAAGCAAACGCCAGCCCACCGCACCGCCTCCTTGGCCGAGCTGGTCTGCTCGAACTCGATGGGCAATCTTTCTCTAGAGACGGCATCTGGGCTCTTGAAGGAGGAGCTCAGGCGTCTGGAGTCTGTAATCATTCACTGCGCCGACGCTAATGTGGTCCCGGCAGGCGGCGCGTTGGGGCTCGCGCGTGAGGACTTCTCGCTGGCCGTTACGGAAGCGGTGTACGGCCACCCGAGCATAAGGGTGATACGCAAGGAGATCACAGAGATACCCGTGGGGCCCGCGGTCATCGCCACCGGCCCCCTGACATCGGATGCCCTGGCGGAGAAGATCGCTGCTATCTCCGGCGAGACTTTGTTTTTCTACGATGCCGCGTCCCCCATCATCTTCCGCGAGTCCGTAGACCAGGAGAAGGTCTACCTCGCCTCCCGCTACGGTAAGGGCGAGGCCGCCTACCTGAACTGCCCGATGAACGAGGAGGAGTATTACGCTTTCGTCGAAGCGCTTGTAGAGGCGGAGCTCGCCCCTATAAAGGATTTTGAGGAGGACATGTACTTCGAGGGATGTTTGCCGGTCGAGGTGATCGCCCGTCGCGGCCCCGAGACACTGAGGTTCGGTCCGATGAAGCCCGTCGGCCTGCCTGACCCACGGACCGGCAAGGAACCTTACGCGGTTGTGCAGCTCAGGCAAGATGACGCTGAAGGCCGCCTCTTCAATATGGTTGGCTTCCAGACGCGTCTCAAGTGGGGCGAGCAGAAACTCGTCTTCCGCACCATTCCTGGTCTGAAGAACGCCGAGTTCGCCCGCATGGGCGTCATGCATCGCAACACTTATCTACCGTCGAACCGAATGCTCGACGCCACGATGCGCGTTCGCACGGGAAAGTCGCTGTTCTTCGCCGGCCAGCTTACCGGGGTCGAAGGTTACGTCGAGAGCACAGCGATGGGATACATAGCGGGTACAAACGCCGCGAGGCTGGCCCGTGGCGAAGAGCCGATAAAGATGCCTCGAGGCACCATGATGGGCGCGCTTGCCTATTACATTACCGTTAAAGAGGGCATCCTGCAGCCTATAAACTCCAATTGGGGCCTCGTGCCTGCTGCTCCCAAGGGTGAGAACGGATGCCGACTCTCTAAGCCTGAGCGTCGTGCCCGCCAAGCTAGGATGGCGCTAGCTGCATTGGAGAGCTTCATCGGGGTAGGAGTAACCGGTGGCCAGGCCCCGGTGTCAAAATACTAAACCGCCCGAGCTATCGTTTCGCACCCTACTAACCTACAGTAGGCGAGAAGTGTGCTTTGAGCGGGTAGGCTGTGGGCTAGAGGCAACGGCAAACCATTAATGGGTGTAGGCGCGAGCTCGTTGGCAACTAGCATATCCATCAGTGACCAAGCCCTTACACGAGTATTCAATCTCTCGATTACAGAGGTTATTAAGATCCGCTAGAGGGTGGTACATAGTAGTCTTTAGAAGAGGTAAAAGCGTAGATATTCATCAGGTTCTGAGGCTGTTAGCACGAAGATTGCAGAGTAACGCTAGTGCCGAAACGATTTACGGGAAACCTATAGAGCTCAAGGGAAGACCATAGTTGTGGTGGCGTGAGTGGCTTTTAGGGCTGTGTCTCGATAGCATTAGTACAAGAAATTAAGAAAGGAGCTACGTCGGTGAACCAGGAACAACAGCGTTATGAACAAGCACGCGCACGTGTTAAGCAGTTAAAGGGGTTCTATACACACGCTATCGTCTACGTTGTGGTTAATATCGTATTGTTCGTCATTAACCTTCTCATGCCTGGCCCGTGGTGGTTCTACTGGCCCCTACTAGGCTGGGGCATAGGGCTTGGAGTACACGCGCTGAACGTATTCGTACTTGGCGGCACAGTAGGCCGGGACTGGGAAGAGCGCAAGATCAAGGAATTGATGGATAAGCACGACGAGCAGCGGTAATTAGACAAGAGAACCAGGTTGAAGATAGCGCGGATGGTTACCCTGCAGGCTTCAAGGGTGAGATCTCCCTGACGGCCATGCCCCGCACCCAGTGCGGGCTGGAGGAGCCTCGAGTTGTTGGTCGAGGAAGCTTAACCTGGTACAGCGATAGTTGCTGGGTAATTTGGTTTGAGGAAAAGTACAACTATGGGCCGAGCCTTCGCTGCTGCGACATTGATGCTAATCCTTATATTGCCTGCCGGCGATACGCTAGCAGCCGAAGGCTCACGATACAGGGATGTCGTAAGGAGCCGAGGGGGCGTAATCGCCTCCGAATCGGCAGCTGCTTCCGAGGTCGGACTCCAGGTGCTAAACGCGGGCGGCAACGCTATGGATGCTGCGGTCGCAACTACCTTTGCTCTCGGCGTTGCTCGGCCTCAGTCTTGCGGCATTGGTGGAGGCGGATTCCTCATCTACCGTGGCGCGGATGGCGAGAGCGCGGCGCTCGACTTCCGTGAAACAGCTCCTAAGGCCGTTACGCCCAAGACCTTCGCTGGGCAGGGGCTGTACAAAACCTATACTGGTCACACCACCATCGGTGTGCCCGGGACTGTGGCAGGGATGCAGGCTGCGTTGGAGCGTTATGGGACTATTAGCCTGGCGCAGGCAATAGCGCCAGCCGTTCGACTGGCCGCTGCGGGGTTTGAGGTGCCCGAGTCGCTCTCACAGGAGATGGGGAACAATGCTGCGCGGCTCAAACTCTTCCCAGCAGCAAGACAGCAGTTCCTTGTTGGGGGACAAGAGGCGTATACGACAAGCTCGATACTAGTCCAGCCCCAACTTGCCCACACTCTAGCGCTTATCGCCGGAGGAGGACCTGACGTCTTCTACACAGGCGAAATAGCGGATCGGCTCGTCGTGGAGATGCAAAACACGAGCGGTGTACCAGGAGACGAAGGACTCATGACCAAAGAAGATCTCGCCTCCTATCGACCGGTGTGGCGCAGGCCCCTCGTTGGGGATTACCGAGGCCATGAAATCTTAGCTGTACCGCCGCCGAGTTCGGGCGGCGTTGCCGTAATCGAGATACTCAATGCACTCGAAGGTTTCGACCTTGCATCCGAGGGCCAATCGTCAGCTAACACCTTACATCTGTTAGCCGAAGCTCAAAAGCTAGTCTTCGCCGACCGCGAGAAGTACTTGGCCGACCCTGATTTCGTTGACGTGCCAACCAGGAAGCTTATAGACAAGAGCTACGCCGAGAGCAGGCGGCCTGAGATTGATATCAGGAAGGCTGGTTCCTACGAGCCGGGAAAGCTCAATGGAGGGGTACAGACCTCTAGCACGAGCGAGAATACCGAGGGTAGCACCACACACCTCTCGGTAATTGATGGCTCTGGCAATGCTGTGGCGCTTACCTGCACTATCGAGCAGTCCTTCGGTAGCGCCGTGGTAGCGCCTGGAACTGGCTTTCTGCTCAACAATGAGCTGACTGACTTCTCCGAGGCGGGCACGGCGAATGAACCCCAGCCAGGAAAAAGACCACGCTCCTCGATCAGCCCTACTATAGTAGTGAGGAATGGGCAGCCAGTACTCGTAGTCGGCGGTGCAGGTGGCCCGCAGATTATCATGGGCTCCCTTCTAGCCGTGGTCAACACCGTAGACTTCGGGCTCGACCCTGCCGGCGCGGTGGACTCTGAGCGGCTTGATGAGCAGTCAGGCAAGATGAGCCTCGAACAGGGACGCGTACCGCCGCAGGTCCAGGCTGAGCTTATCGCTCGTGGGCACAGTATCGATCGCAAAGGTGAGTATGCTGACCTCCCACGTGTCCAAGCAGCCGGTATTGATAGCAAGACTCGAGAACGTCTTGCTGTCACCGATCCCCGCAGCAGAGAATCCGGTTCGCTTGCCCAGGGCCCCGTTCAGAGCACACCCCAGGCGTTACCCCAGACCGGAGGGGGCTCGTTTTGAAGGAAATGCGAGGTAGCTTTCGGAGGATCCCGCAACCCGCTAACAGTCACTCAGGACCTTGCCGCCAGTGTGTCGTAGAGCTGGTCTCCCCATCTCACCGTCCTGGTTCCCTCTGGTGATACCAACACACTAACACTACCTAAAATACTCTAAAAAACCGCGATGGGCGTCTCTTCCGTAGCTGGTGTTATGATAGCGATAGACGCAAGGTGCTCTGCCCTATGCCCCTGGAGGACTCCTCAAGGAGCAATCACCCGCCAGTTACCTTTCTTGAAGTTTGATCCGTAAGGTTAGCACCTCGAACGGTCTCACCTCCACGCGCAGCGCATTCCTTTCTGTGGAAAGCATCCCGCTCTTCTCTTCCATGAGGTTGGTGGACTTAGCTCGCTTTATCTCTTTGGTAAAGCGCAAGATGCTTTTGCCTCTGGCACCATGTGGCTCATACAGGCGTAGGATCAAACCTCCACCATCCTCCGCTTTTTTGAGGCTTCCCAGCGCCAGCGTTACACCCTCGACCGCTACCAGCCCGGACTCGGGCGGCAACTTTCCCTGGCCTGGTGTGACCTCGGCGGTGCACAGGGGGCTGTTCAGCGCTAACGCCTCTTGCACCACTCCGGCTTCGGTCCAGTCCCCCTCATGGGGGAGCAGACTGTACGTGAAACAGTGCTTACCCTCGTCAGCAAAGGGGTCTGGGTGAATGGGGCTCCTGAGGAGGCTGATCCCGAGCACGTTGTCGAACGCGCTGTGTCCGTACTTACCATCGTTGAGGATGGCGA
>JAFAPF010000318.1 GCA_019247245.1 Rubrobacter sp.
ATGAGTAAGGTTGTTCGGAGAATGGGGAATGTGCCCCAAGCTGCGAGCCGGATGATGGTCTGTTCCGAAAAGGGGCGTTTTAGGGACATAGGATAAGAGGAGCTAGCGCCCAGAGAGGGCGCGTTGCCGCTTCTGAGCGCTTCTCGGAAGCTCAAAGGGTCTGGAATCATAATGAGTAGCGTAGCTAGAAAACTCGTCGATTCCGCCGTCCTGGAGCGCTACCTCATATAGACGCCACCGTTAATATCCAGGACGTTGCCGGTCATGTAGTCGGCATCCTCGACGACGTAGCGCACGGCCTTAGCGATCTCTTCGGGTTTGCCCAACCGGCCGAGCGGGATCTGCTCGAGGATCTTCTCCTTCGCGCTCTGCGGTATCGCGGCTACCATTTCCGTCTCTATGAACCCAGGGCTGATAGCGTTGACGGTGATGTTGTAACGCGCCAGTTCTAAGGCGGCAGTCTTGGTGAAGCCGAACAGCCCGGACTTCGCCGCCGCGTAGTTTGCTTGGCCCACGTTCCCCGCCTCGCCCACGAAGGAGCTCATGTTGATGATTCTGCCGAACGCCTGCTCGACCATGTACGGGAGTGCAGCATGCACCGTGTGGAAGCAGCCGTTCAGATCTACCTGAAGGACCTTGTACCACTCCTCAAGGGAAAGCCTCTTGAGGGTGCGGTCGATGTTTATGCCGGCGTTGTTGACCAGGATATCTATGCGACCGAACCGCCCCACCGTCTCATCCACCAGGCGCTTGGCATCCTCTGGATCCGAGATATCCGCTTGGATGGTTAGCGCGTCGCCACCCTCTTCGGCCTCAGAGATCTCCACCGCCACCTTCTCGGCCGGCTCCTTACTGCCAGAGTAATTGACCACAACCTTGGCACCCCTGCGACCCAGCTCTTCGGCTATCGCGGCACCCAAGCCCCGGCTCGCTCCCGTCACGAGCGCGACCGCTCCGTGCAAACTACCCAAAACAATCTCCCTCCCCCTCATCCCTACTTACCGATAAAAAGCTACCAGGCAAAGCCAGGAGCTCATTACTTTATCTTACTAAAAGACGCGGCAACCTGAAGATTTTGCCGGAGAAGATAAACGAGATAGGGCTTGAGGAAGCAGCCTAAGAAGTAGGTAGAACAGGGCTACCTTTTCCCTTGATTTGCAGCACCATCTTGCTCTAAAATGCAGCGTATAGAGTGGTGAGTAGCTCTGTGAGGCAGGGCTGGGAAAAGAACAACGAGGAGGTGATGGTGTTGAGGATAGTCGAGCGTATCCCGGCGCACTACGAAGCCCAGGAAGTGAAGGACATTGGCCGTCTGTACCGGTGGTACCCAGAGCGAGCCGTGCTCGAGTGTGATGCTTGCGGCACGCGGAGGACCGTGAAGCGGTCGAACCTCATTACTTCCATCATTACCTGTGAGTGCGGTGCGAGGAGCACCGCGGGCGTCCGGGAAGAACTGCTCGTCGAGCAAAGGACTGAGGACGAACGCATTCACCCCTGGCGCTACTGGGATTCGGAGGAGAATGCCGGCATACCCGTTTAATAGTGGTTTAGAGAGTCACCCTTGCGGGTAATGCTCGAAACAGGCACGGCAAGCGTCGCTTGGTAAGAAGGAGGCGACAGCGGACGTGGCACAACCTCAGAGAGGCAGCGAGCTAGCAGAAGAGGCCCGTAGTACAGGTCGTGGCGGGCAACGCAGAGATAGCGAGAAAGGCTGAGGCTCGACGGGCTATAACTGAGGTGAGGGAGAGGACGTTAACCTCGAGTAGGAGGTATCGGAGGTGATGGGAAGCGTCGGGTGAGCTAAGCAAAACCGAATATCTGTAGAAGCCCCCGGTACTACTACGCTGGGGGTTTCGTACGTTCTGATAGCATGTGGGTCTTCGAGAAAAGCCTTTCCCCCGAGGGCTTTCGGGAAGATCTCCTTTCGCGGAAGGTCAGCGATCAAATAGAAGCAAAGTGTACCTAAAAGGGACGTTTATGGAACAGCCGAAAATGGTCGTTTGTGAGACAGTTTAGAATTCTCTTGCCCTGATAGTTGCAAGCTTGTTTTGTACTTAGTTCCTAATAGCTATGAGATATTGCTCTGCTGGCATTGCCTTCGGTCAGTTTCTAGGGCATCCTCTATCGAGAGTTATTTGACTAAGAAGGGGAACCCGTAGTGTCTAACGTAGAAAGACGTAGGGACGTTTCCACTCAGAAAACAAGGTTAGAAGGACTCCCCTTCAAAGCAGGTGAGCTGCTAATCCTGGGCTTAGGGATCTGTCTAGCCATAGCTCTCAGGCTTAGCCTGTTCGACTTCGAGAGTGAAGATTACCATCATGCTCTCAGCCGTTGGTACGACTTCATTGTGTCCAATGGCGGTTTTAGCGCTTTCAAGTACAACTTTTCGAACTACTCTCCACTTTACCTTTACTTTCTTGCGCTAGCTACATATGTTCCGCTGCCCAAGCTGTACGCGATAAAGCTAGTTTCGATTGCGTTCGATTTCTTGCTTGCGTTTTTTGTATTGTTAATCGTTCGGCTCAAATACAAAAAGAGGGTAGTTTGGATCTCTTCGTTTATTGGGGCTTTGTTTACACCTACAGCCTTTTTCAACAGCGCGTTATGGGGACAATGTGATGCTACCTACGCCTCGATGCTCGTAGCATCCATCTACTTTGCGATCCAGCGAAGGCCCAACTTGTCCCTCTGCTTTTTCGCTGTTGCACTCTCTTTCAAGTTACAGGCCATTTTCCTTTTTCCGCTATTTATTATCCTCCTTCTGAAGAGACGGGTCCCTCTCTACTCTTTTCTTATAATTCCTACAACATATTTGGTCTCTGTTCTACCCGCCTGGTTGACAGGCAGACCCTTTACAGAGCTGTTGATGATCTACCCCTCCCAAGCCGAAGAGAACTCAGGTGTACCCATGGATGGACCAAACCTCTACCAGTGGCTGCCCAATACTCCTG
>JAFAPF010000322.1 GCA_019247245.1 Rubrobacter sp.
CACCGAGCAGGATGACGCGCGCTCGACGACCTACGCGAGCGACTTGGCGAAGGGGTATGAGATCCCGGTGATCCACGTCAACGCCGACGACCCGGAGGCGTGTCTGGCGGCGACAAGGTTTGCCTATGCCTACCGCGAGGAGTTCCACAAGGACTTCGTGATCGATCTCATCGGCTACCGGCGGTTCGGCCACAACGAGGGCGACGAGCCGGCCTACACCCAGCCCACGATGTATGAGGAGATCCGCTCCCACCCTTCGGTGCGTGAGATCTGGGCAGAAGAGCTCGAGAGGCGCGGTGTAATCTCCGAGTCAGAAGCCGAGGTAATGGTCGACGAGATCCGGGGCCAGATGGAGGAGATCCGCAAGGACCCCGATGAGGAGATAGCCGAAGAGGATCTCGCCACCGACGAACCCTACACGCCGCTCGTTGAGGTGCCGGAGACGGCTGTCTCTGCCGAGAGGCTGTCCGAGCTCAACAAGGCCCTGCTAGAGCGTCCCGAGGGCTTCAACATCAACCGTAAGCTCGAGCGCCTGTTTCAGAAGAATCGTGGCGAGCTCAACGGCGACGACGGCGGTATAGACTGGGCACACGCCGAAGCGCTGGCTTTCGCCTCGCTCTTGGAGGACGCCGTCCCGATACGCCTTACGGGGCAGGACACCGAGCGAGGCACCTTCTCGCAGCGCCACTCGGTCCTGCATGACGTCGAGACTGGCGAGGTTTATGTGCCGCTGCAGAACATTCCGCAAGCCAGGGCCTCCTTCGATGTTCACAACAGTCCTCTCTCGGAGATAGCCGTTATGGGCTTCGAGTTCGGCTACACACTGAACGCTCGAGATGCGCTTGTGTTGTGGGAGGCCCAGTACGGGGACTTCGCCAACGTCGGGCAGCCGATGATCGACCAGTTCATCGTCTCTGGACAGGCCAAGTGGGGTCAGACTTCTGGGCTGGTTCTCCTTTTGCCGCACGGCTATGAGGGTCAGGGTCCCGAGCACTCGAGTGCTCGTCTCGAGCGCTTTCTGCAGCTTACAGCGCACGACAACATTCGAGTAGCCAACTGCACGACGGCAGCTCAGTACTTCCACCTTCTTCGCGCCCAAGCCGCCCTAAAGGATCATCAGCGACCGCTGATCCTCATGACGCCGAAGAGCCTGCTTAGGCATCCTTTGGCGGCCTCAGAGCTTGAGGAGTTTACGGAGGGCAGGTTCAGGCCGGTGCTGGACGATGCGGAGATGAGTACCGACGGGCGGGCGGAGTCGGTAGAACGGCTCATATTGTGCTCTGGCAAAATCTACATGGAGCTCGTGGACAGCGAGGCGCATGAGGAGGATGACGTTACTGCGGTGGCTCGCATCGAGCTTCTATACCCATTCCCGTATGAGGACGTCAGGGCGGTTATAGAGGGCTATCCGAATCTGCAAGAGGTAGTATGGGCCCAAGAGGAACCGAAGAACATGGGGGCGTGGTCGTTCATGGAGCCGCGTCTAAGGAAGATAGTGAACGAGGAATTTCCCATCCGGTACGCCGGCAAGCCCGGCCGGCCGAGCCCGGCACAGGGATCGGCGGCGTTCCATAGGAGGGAGCACGCCGACATGGTACGTGAAGCCTTCAAGGAAGCGGAGGAGTCGGAAGAAGCGAGAGAGCGCGAGGTGAAACGTGCCGGTTGAGATACATGTTCCGGAGCTTGGGGAGTCGGTCACCGATGCGACGGTTGGCAGATGGCTCAAGAATCAGGGAGACAGGGTAGCAGCCGGCGAGGCGATAGTCGAGCTCGAGACTGACAAGATCAACTTCGAGGTGGAGGCTGAGCAAGACGGCGTGCTGGAGAGCATCGCCAAGGGTGAGGGCGAGACGGTTGGTATCGGGGAGGTGATCGGCACTCTAGGCGATGGCGTCGCACCTGAGGATCCGGAGCCTGAAAGCGAAGAGCCAGAGGCCGAGCAACCTCAGGGCACAGAGCCTAAGGTCGCCCCTGAGGCTCAGGAAACCGAGGCCGAGAGAGCCGAGATCGAGGAGACAGCCAATGGCCACCGGGAGGAAGAGGGAGTTCGGGCCTCGCCCTCGGTCAGGAGGCTAGCCCGAGAGTACGATATAGGCCTCGCCGGGGTGACGGGCTCGGGCTCCGGCGGACGCATAACCAAGGATGACGTGGAACGTTTGATCCGGGAGCAACACCGCCACGACGCCTCGGAGCGGCAACCTGCTCCTGAAGAGGACGGTCAAAGTGAGGAGAGGCCTGTTCCCCAAGGCGCTCCTGCTCCTGAGGCTGAAGACGGTCGTGAGGAGCGCGTTCGGATATCGCGCCGGCGCCAAACCATCGCCCAGCAGCTCGTCGAGGCCCAGCAGACGTCGGCGATGCTCACCACATTCAACGAGGCGGACATGAGCGCTGTCATGGAGCTGAGGCGTCGCCGTAAGGACGAGTTCCAAGAGCGACACGAGGTTGGGCTCGGCTTTATGTCCTTTTTCACCAAGGCGGCGATAGGGGCGCTCAAGGCGTTCCCAAAGGTTAACTCCGAGCTTCAAGGTAACGAGCTCGTTCTCAAGCATTACTACGATATCGGTGTGGCCGTCAATACAGAGGAAGGCCTCGTCGTCCCTGTGCTGCGTGACGCGGATCGCAAGAGCTTCGCAGAGATAGAGCGTGATATTGCGGATCTTGGGAAGAAGGCCCGCGACGGTAAGCTTGCCCTTGAAGACCTGAGCGGTGGCACCTTCACCATTACCAACGGTGGGATCTTCGGATCGCTGGTGTCGACCCCGATCCTCAACGTACCTCAGGTAGCCATATTAGGTATGCACCAGATCCAGGACCGTCCCGTAGCGGTGGATGGGAAGGTCGAGATCCACCCAATGATGTATCTTGCCCTATCTTACGACCACCGCATCGTGGACGGCGCCGACGCCGTAAGCTTCCTCGTGCGCATAAAGGAGCTTATAGAGGATCCGGAGTCTCTGCTGCTGGAAGGCTAGCTATGATCCTGGAGAAAAACGTACGGTTTCCAGTAACATACGGTTTCCAGTAACGACGAGGTAGCGGGGTATACTGCGCCGCGTGAGAACTAATAGATAGTTCTCGAAGTTTTTCGTGCATATAAGGATTGTTAGCGGGTTTTTCGCCTAAACCAACTCGACCTTTCCGGTAGTATTTACGAGATAACTTCGAAAACCGTTGCTAACTCCCCGCTTCGGGAGGGAAGGAGTGGGAGCGTGGATGTCACAGGCGAGAGGCCCAAACATAAGGCGCTCGGGCTGGAAGACGGTGATCTGTTGAGGATCTACCGCTACATGCTCCTGGCGAGGAGAATGGATGAGCGGATGTGGATCTTGAACCGCCAGGGCAAGGCGGCTTTCGTGATCTCGGGCCAGGGTCAGGAGGCCGCCCAGGTTGGAACGGTCTACCACATGAGGCCGGGCAAAGATTACGTCTACCCATACTACCGGGACTATGCGGTGGCCCTCGCCCTAGGGCAGACTGCCCGGGATCAGTTTCTAAGCTTGCTGGCTAAGAAGGAGGACCCGAACAGTGCAGGGCGCCAGATGCCGGGCCATTTCAGCAGTCGGGAGCTGAACATAGTTACTGCCTCGGCTCCCGTAGGCGTCCAGTATCCGCAGGCCGCGGGAACGGCGCTCGCGTTCAAGATACGCGGGGAGGATGGAGTGGTTTTGGTGTGCGGCGGCGAGGCTTCCACCAGCCAGGGCGACTGGCACGAAGCGATGAACTTCGCCGGCATCCACGGCCTGCCGATGATCTTTTTAATCGAAAACAATGACTACGCTATCTCTACTCCCAAGACAATGCAGGTCGCGGGCTCCATTGCCGGGCGAGCCGCAGGCTACAGCTTCCCAGGTATCGAGGTAGACGGCAACGACGTATTAGCAGTCTACGAAGCGGCCAAAGGGGCGTTCGAGCGTGCCCGCCAAAGTGAGGGTCCGACGCTTATCGAGGCCAAAACTTATCGCCTGACCGCCCACTCCTCCGACGATGATGATCGTCGGTATCGGGAGCAGGAGGAGATTGAGCAGTGGCGCTTGAAAGATCCCGTCATCCGCTTCGAGCGGTACCTTGAGGAGGTTGAGTTGCTCGATCCAGAGAAGAAGGAGGAGATGGCGGCTCAGATCCAAGCCGAGGTTGCGAAAGCGAGCAAGTATGCCGAGGAGGCACCTTTTGCCGATCCTGAGGAGGTCCTCCAAGGCGTCTACGCGCAGGGCTAGATTGACTAGGAAGAACCTGCTGCAGGCGATAGGTGAAGGATTGGCTGAGGAGATGCGTGCTGACGACACGGTCATGGTGCTGGGAGAGGACGTGGGTAAGGCAGGCGGGGTGTTCCGGCTGACCGAAGGGTTGATGAAGGAGTTTGGACCTTTGCGGGTAATGGACACGTCGCTGGCGGAGAGTCTGATCGTAGGCGCGGCAATAGGTCTTTCGGTGAACGGGATGCGCCCTGTTGCAGAGATACAGTTTGCCGACTTTATCCCCCCGGCTTTCGACCAAATCGTCAGCGAGGCCGCAAAGTTCTATTACCGCTCCAACGGCGCCTGGAACTGTCCCATTACCATTCGAGCTCCTTACGGCGTGGTGCATGGCGGCGCCCTATACCACTGCCAGAGCGTCGAGGCTTGGTTCTGCAACACTCCGGGCTTGAAGGTAGTGGCGCCCACCTTCCCTGCAGATGCCAAAGGGATGCTGAAGAGCGCCATCCGCGACCCGAACCCCGTACTCTTCTTCGAGCACAAAAGGACTTACCGCCTCATAAAAGAGGACGTTCCCGAGGACGACTACGCAGTGCCTATTGGAAAGGCCAAGGTCCACCGAGAGGGAACGGATCTCACGGTCGTCTCCTACGGGCTCATGCTTTACACGGTCTTGCAGGTTGCGCAGAAGCTCTCGGAGGAACATAGCATCGAGGCCGAAGTCGTAGAGCCCCGGACACTATATCCGGTTGACAAAGAGACCATCTTGGGCTCTGTTAAACAGACCGGGAAGTTCCTAGGGGTCTCCGAGGCGAACCTCACAGGCTCGGTCTCGGCGGAAATTGCGGCAATGGTGGCCGAGGAGGCTTTTGAGTGGCTGGATGGACCGGTGAAGCGTCTTGGAGCGCCCGATGTGCCGGCGGCGGCGTTCGCCAAGCCGATGACCGACTTCTTCGTGCCTTCAGCGGAGAAGATAGAGGCGACGATGCTCGAGCTGGCCCGCTATTAGGGGAACTCGGTAGGAGAGTCGTTCTGAAGGAGAAACCGTGGCAACATTGGTGACGATGCCCCAGCTCGGAGAGAGTGTGACGGAGGGAACCGTAACGCGCTGGCTCAAGGCGGAAGGCGAGGAGGTCGAGAAAGACGAGCCCTTGTGCGAGGTCGACACCGACAAGATCAGCACCGAGCTCCCATCGCCCGTAGCGGGAAGGATCGAGAGGTTCCTCGTCTCCGAAGGTACTACGGTAGACGTGGGAACCAAGATCGTACGGATCGCCGGGGCTCAGGAGAGCAACTCTACAGACGAAGCCTCGTTCCAAAAAGAGTGGCCGGTTGCCGACACCGAGGCCCAGCCGGTCGCTGAGGACGGCCCGAAGCGACGCGCAGTTGAGGAGGCGCGAACTGACGGTGATGGGCGCCGAGTCGAGAGCGCTGAGACGCTTAGGCTCAAGCGCTCTTCGCCGGTAGTACGAAGACTCGCCACCGAACACGATGTAAACATAGCGGAGATTCCTGGCACCGGTATCGGAGGCCGGGTGACGAAGAAGGACGTAGAGAGCTATCTCAAGGAGCGCACGGTGAGGTCCGAGATGGCGCTCCCCAGGCCGGAGCCCGTGAGAGAGCGCCTACCGGTGTACGGAGGCGACCGAGTAGTGGAGCTGACAAGTGTCCGGCGCGCCACCGCGGAGCGAATGGCCGCGAGCAAGCGTGAGGTTCCGCACACTTGGACAATGGTCGAGGCGGACGTCACGGGGCTTGTGGCCTTGCGTGATTCGGTGAAGGAGGAGTTTGCACGGCAGGAGGGGGTGAAGCTCACCTACCTGCCCTTTATCGTGCAGGCGGTGGTCGAGAGCTTAAAGGAGCACAGGGTCCTGAACTCCGTGTGGGATGGGGACCGGATCGTGCTTCGTAAGCGCATAAACATTGGGGTGGCGGTTGACCTCGAGGATGCCTTGATCGTGCCGGTCGTCCATGACGCCGAGGGATTGAATTTCTTGGGCCTCGTCCGCGCGCTCAACGATCAAGTAAGGCGGGCGAGGACGGGGAAGCTGAGGCCCGATGACATCGCCGGGGGCACCTTCACTATAAGCAACCCGGGCACTTTGGGCTCCGTGGCGTCAACCCCGATTATAAACCACCCACAGGCGGCTATACTCTCGTCCGAAGCCATAGTAAAACGCCCGGTAGTCGTAGGCAGCGACGCGATAGCGATTCGCAGCATGATGAACCTGGACGTCTCCTTCGACCATCGCATTGTGGATGGTGGGGCTGTCCTCCGGTTCCTGGGGGACGTCAAGAGGCACCTGGAGGAAATAGGCCCTGGTAGGAGTCTTAGATATTAGGTAATAGGCAAGCGATATAGGTCGAAACTACGCAGACGAGCCGCTATACGGGCGTGCTAGAATGCTCGGCTATGCAAAGCGAAAGGCTAGGCGAAAATACCACCGCGGGAAAGCTCGAGGGTCTAGCCCGTCTCCGGGAGGAGGCAGCGCACCCGGCCTCTGAAGCTGCCGTCCAGCGCCAGAGGGAGAAGGGCAAGCTTACCGCGCGGGAGCGGATCGAGCTACTCTTGGATCCTGGCACCTTTGTAGAGCTGGACCGCTACCGGGTGCATCGCTCGTATAACTTCGGATTAGAGAGAAACAAGCCCTTGGGTGACGGGGTTGTCACCGGATATGGTGAGGTCTCAGGGCGCAAGATTTGCGTGTTCTCGCAGGATTTTACGGTGTTCGGGGGTTCTTTGGGGGAGGTGTACGCGCAGAAGATCTGCAAGGTGATGGATCTTGCGCTCAGCACGGGTTGCCCGATCGTTGGGATCAACGACTCCGGTGGGGCGCGCATCCAAGAGGGCGTGGTCTCTCTAGCTGGGTATGCGGAGATCTTTCACCGCAACGTCCTAGCCTCAGGAGTGGTGCCGCAGATCAGCGTGATCATGGGGCCCTGCGCCGGCGGAGCCGTCTACTCCCCGGCGATAACGGACTTCATCTTCATGGTCGAGGAGACAAGCCATATGTTCATCACCGGCCCGGACGTCATAAAGAGCGTTACGGGCGAGAACGTCTCCTTCGAGGATCTTGGTGGCGCCGGTACTCACAATACAAGGAGTGGGGTTGCCCACTTCTCCGCTCCCGACGAGGAGACCTGCCTCGAAGACGTCCGCTACCTGCTTTCCTTTCTGCCGGAGAACAACCTGGAAAGCTCTCCACACTATAAGCCCACGGACGACCCAGAGCGGATGGACGAGGGGCTGGCGTCTCTAGTACCGGATTCACCCCAGCGACCCTATGATATCCGCGGGGCGATCGAAGGGACGATGGATGATGGAGAGTTCTTCGAGGTGCAGGAGGGTTGGGCTCAGAACCTTGTGTGCGGCTTCGCCCGTCTCGATGGACATGCCGTCGGTGTTGTCGGCAACCAACCTTCGGTGCTAGCTGGTACACTCGACATAGACGCAAGCGTCAAAG
>JAFAPF010000326.1 GCA_019247245.1 Rubrobacter sp.
TCGAACCCGTCAAGTTTTGACACTTTCATTGTGCGAGGGGTTTTGGAACAACTGCTCGTACGTAACTCCTAACCGTTCCGGAGATAGAAGGGCTGTGCCTACTCCAGGGAGTTGCCGTCGCCACTCAGATTCGTCTCGAATCAGCAACGGGCAGTCGTATAAAGGAGAATCTGCGAAGAGCTACTCAATAACCTACCGATACCGGCGCTTCAGATACTAACCCCACGATATAGTGCATGGAGGAATTAGGGTGTTTCCTACCAACGCGCTAGCAGCTATCATGGCCGCGCGTTAAGCAATAAGAGGGGGGTTAGAACGTTGAAGAAGAAGTCGATGTTGTTGTTCGTGGGAGCGGTGATTGCCCTAGTGCTAATCGTCGCGCAACTGGCCCTAGCGCAGCAGGACACGCTGCCTGCCCAGCCGGTGAACACCACTACTCAGCAGGACCCGACGGGCGGGACCCAGCCCGCTGGAGACGGGCAAAGCCAGGCGGCCGATCCGTCAGGGCAGAACAGCGCGAGCCAGACCCAGCCCGCGGCGGGAGCGGGAAGCGCCCTGCCTGATCTCATGCACCTCGATCAAAACCACAATCTCGTGATCGACTGCGCGGCCTCGGACCAGCTCGCACAGGTTAAGGCTGCATTGGCGAACGACCCACAACTCCAAGGGGCGTTAGGGGGGGTCGAAGAATTGTCGCGGCTGTGCGCGGACAGCGGATTCGTACCTGCAAATAGTAGCGGGGTCAACCAGCCGAGCTCGAAGGGTACTGACCCCACCCAGCCGCAGCAAAGCCAGGGCACCTCAACGCCCGCCACCAACGGGGGGAACAACGGAACGAGCCCGAACGCTACCGGTTCTGCGCTTCCGCAGCAGCAAGGCCAGCTCACTACTCCTACTACTACTCCGTCGGGGGTAGTACCCCCGGGAACCGTGGTTTCGCCACTGAGTTGAAGAGCAAACGGGTCCATGGGCATCCTTGTTGTCGGTGCCTTACGCCGACAGGAGGATGCCCATGGACCCGCAGGAGAGATTTTGCCACGACCGCGGTTGCTGGGCCTACGGCCGAGCAGGTGAGGGTCACATCGTGATCCACAGCCGAAAAGAGAGACGCTACCGCTGCAAGCGGTGCAAAAAGACTTTCAGCGAAACCAAAGGCACAGCCCTCTACCGGATACACAAGCCCCATGAGCTGGACGCCACCGTCGTGACACTTTGGCTTATGGCTGTCCGCTTCAGGCGGTAGTTGCGGCCTTCGCTCTCGACGAGCGCACCGTCGCCCGCTGGCAGCGCGAGAGCGGACACCAATGCCGACGCCTACACGAGCATCTCGTGCAAGCTGGAGGGGTGCTTTTGGCCCAAGTTCAGGCCGACGAGTTGCGTATTCGTATCGTCGGCGGCGTGGTGTGGCTGGCCTCGGCGCTTTCGGTTACTAGCCGACTGTGGCTCGGTGGGGTGGTACAGCTACGGCGCGACCGCAGCTTGGTTCGGGTGCCCCTCTGCCCCCGCCACGACCATTAGGGGCGGGGCTAACTCTCAACCTATCTAAACCCGCATCTCGTAGTGCCTCTCCCCGGCACGAGGCCAAGATATAGGGGGGCGGACAAAACACCCTAGACCGTGGCTTGAAGGTGCTCTAGGCTAACGTCCAAGATGCGACGCGACGGTGACCAAGCCTCGTCCCAGACACCACTCGAAAGACTTACGGTAGCCGACGCTGCCCTACTCATGGGTGTCTCCCAAGATGCGGTACGCAAGCGTATACAGAGAAACACCATACGGTGGGATAAGGATGCCGAGGGAAGGGTGTATGTGTACTTGGACGCCTCTGAGACGCGACAAGCCACCGACCAGGACGCATCCAAGACACCCCTAGAGATCATGCAGGATCAGGTCGAATACCTGCGTCGACAGCTCGAAGTGTGGCAAGAGGAAGCTCGCCGTAAGGATCACATCATCGCCGCCCTTACTGAACGCATCCCCGAGTTGGAGCCCGCACGAGAGCCCACCCCTGAGCCACGAGAACGCCGCGAGGCGGCCACGGAGGAGCCAAGTAGGGGTACGGATACCCCCGACGAAACAGACGAACCTCGCTCGCCTTGGTGGAGGAGGATGTTCAGAGGGTGACAGTGGAAGACGATTACCACAAACGGGTAGAAGAAATTCGCCAAGAAGTCGAGCGCCTGCATGCCCATGCGGATACCACGACTCAAATCTTGCGGTACGACAGCGATCTACAGCAGCGAGCCTTCGAGCACATAGAGCAAGCTCAAGTTCATCTAAAGCGAGCGCACGAGTTAATTGAAGAGGCAGATAGGAGCCACGGTAGTTCGTCATAATCTATGAAGGCAAGACACCACCGGACACGGAGCGGCGGAGCTGGTGGCGTAGAATGTTAGGGATCTGATAATTACTAGAATCGCGGGCGAGGCTTATGCAAAAGAATGAAGAGCATGTCCCAGAAGACTGGACCGGCAAATGGGTGACTGTTGAGTATCGAGCACCTAGTGCACGAGAGGCCCCGTACGCTGTCATAGAAACGCATGGAACCCTCACTAACAAAACGCCCCTGGGGGTAGTGTTGGAGGGGAACCAAATCATTGCTTACGATGCCATAACATCGATCTTCCTCTCTCCTAAGCCCCCCGAGAGGCCGACGCCGTAGTTGGAAGGGCTGAAGGCGCTCGTGGTGCCGGCACCAGCTCGGGGGCTAGCGCGAGGATATCCGTGTAGGTAAAGTACGTCTCGGAAAAGAGCATAGAAAAAGCGGCGGGCAACGTCTTTTCGCAGGGACAGCCGCCGCTCTTTGGTACATCTTACCATTGGAGCGAACCGCCGCACACCTCAAGGAGGCTGACGTGGCGGTAAGCGCAAAATTCACGCCCATCCCGAAGATTCATGAGCTGATGCAGAACGGAGTCCCAGCCCAAGTGGTGGCAACCTACGCGGCACTGGCAGATTATGCCAACAACCAAACGGGCCTATGCTGGCCTCGCATGGACACCCTGGCCCGTACCCTGAAGCGGACTCCACGAACCATCCAGTCTCATTTGCATCTCCTCAAGGAGCGCGGGCTAGTTGAGTTTGTGGAGCGCCGGCGGGACAAGAAGGGACGCTTCTTAAGCTGGGTGTACCGGGTCGCGCACGTCGCACAGGCAGCGCAAAGGATCAGGGAGAGGCGAGAGAAGAACAAGGCAG
>JAFAPF010000328.1 GCA_019247245.1 Rubrobacter sp.
ATAAACCCTTTTGATTTGAGTAGTGTAACCGAGGTGATGGAGATCATGAGGCGTGTAACTGTACCTTTCTGTCATCCTCTACCCTACAACCCTAGCAACCACAGGAAGAACAAAAGGCCAACCAGCGTACCCAGCACAACTTCGAGGGCGTTCATCACAATGTAGCGTACAAGTGTCACTCCTTGTTGCCCCTAGGACTGCTACGCTCCTCTATGTAGAAAGTCGCCGTCAGCATCTGCCCACGAAGGCGAAGCGATCCAGCTCAGGTTGGCTTTATGCATCGGTAGCGGGCTACGAGGAGCATGAAGGACCCGTAGACGAGAAGGCCTGCAGCTATGGCGCCAAACATGTAAAAGCCCAAAGGCTGGCTCTGGAGGGTTTCGAGTGCCCCACCGAGGCTAAGGGTCTCGCTCGGACCGGAGTGATACACGGTTAGGAGCACCAAGGCTCCGGCCATTCCAACGGCGAGGCGCGTGCCGCGGTGCCAATGCGACCTGCGAGCGTAACCAACTTTTCGGCTGTGTCGCTCATCTCGACCAGCTTCAGCTCGCCTTGGAATTTGGCTTCGTAAGCCGCGTAGAGTTGGTAAATATCTACGCCAACCGTGATCAATGCCACCAAACCTATAACGAGCTAGCCGAACGGGGGTAAGCCATGATGCTCACCGTCATGATGTCCCCAGAGCTATCGTCCGTACCCGTAATAGATTGCGCCGCAGCGAACGCCAGGGCACCGTGGATGATGGCGCTTTCAACGTAGCCAATGCGACGGATATCGTAGGCGTCAGAGCCTTTATCGGCCGGGCCATGATCCCCTGTATCAGCTTCCACAGCGCATATCCGACGAGCCCAAAGGCCAAGAGAGCTAACATGATCCTCCCGAAGGGCTGTGACTCTATACTATGCATCGCCCCCTTTAGTCCGGGTGCTCTACCGTTCACTCCTAGAGCCTCTTGCATGGCCAGCACCTCGATTGTGGTGTAGACCACGCCTTTCGATACGTAAGCAGGCCCGCGCCATCCAGCCTACCCAAGGGCTGGCTTTTCTCGCCGCCCTCTCGGCCTTTTGTTTGACCTCGCCAGAAGATGTGTCCTTCTGCACCATGTTTAGGTTCTCTTTTCCTGTTTCTCAGGGTCGGCGTATAAGCTTTAGTGCCCACCGTATTTCTACGTCGGGTCTTTCCTAGGTACGCTAGGAAGTGTAAGCCCCACCGACACCGGGCAGATACCTCCGGTTAGCCCGGCGCCAGCTTCACTTGGGCGCCTTCATCTCTTTACGCTCTAGCCAATTCTATCTATCGCGTTCCATTTTGCGTCGAAACCCTGCATTGGATCTCAATTCCTTTGGTATTCATACTGCTTCAGCATTAGTGTGATCATGGCTACTCCTAAGAACATGCTTGGCAAGGGCGCGGGGCATTTCGCAGTAAGCCTTCCCTCTGTTAAGCGCTATGTTAAGCTACCTGAGCCAACATCATTGCAACCCGCTGCAATACTACAAGTTCTGGACGTGTAGCAAGTACTGTGAAAGGAAAAGCAGATATGATTAAGGGAGTAGCGAATGTATGGGTACCTGTGCAAGACACGGAGCGTGCCCTCGAGTTCTACCAAAACATCCTTAGTTTCTCTCTTATCAAGCGGGACGGTCCATGGGCCGAGGTCGACGCTAACGGGCTCAACATCGGGCTTAATGGTCGGGAGCCTCAAGGCGCACAGGTCAGTGGTGGTCCGGTGATAACGTTTCACCTGGAGAATAATCTGGAGAACGCGATTGATGATCTCAAGGGACAAGGTGTGGAGTTTCCTGCGGGAATCTCCGAGCACGATTGGGGACGAGTCGCGACCTTCAACGATAGCGAGGGCAACGAACTCCAGCTTTACGAGGCACCCAGAAGTTAGGCCTACCACAAAGCTGTATAGACAAACCCATGACTTGGGCCTAACAGCGTAAAGGATCCACCACTATAGAGAAGTTAGGAGGACACCCTAGGTTTACTTCTAGGCAACAGTACCGTAGATGAGTGTACCTTATCTACTTCTTCGCTAAGCCCTCGCTAGCTCTGGCTTCGAGATGCCTTCCTGCTCCGACAGCAACGCCTGAAAACGCCGGACCTTTGTTTTGTACTTTCGGGTCGCCTCGAAGGTAGCTATCCGACCCTAATTGGTATTCAGAGATGTCTGCCAGGAACTCAACACCTCGCTCCTTCGGATCCGCGAGCGAACCTGTTGTCTAGACTACTCTCCAGCTCGAGAGCCAGGACCGACGGATCATCCGAACAGCTTCTTGAAATACTTGATGACCTTTTCCTCGACCTCGAAGAGCGGAACTTCGACACCTCCCAGTTCACGCGCGACGCTCGTCACCCCGTGCCCCTCGATACCGCAGGGCGTGATCTTGTTGAACCACGAGAGGTCAGTAGTCACGTTGAGGGCGAAGCCGTGGGAGGTGATGCGCCCGGAGGAGAACTTCACTCCGATAGCAGCGATCTTGCTCCCCTCTATCCACACCCCTGTGTGGGCTGGATGCCGACCCGCACGAAGCCCATAGTCTGAGAGAACGAGGATGATGACCTCTTCGAGGTCTCGCAGATACTTATGTGTGTCGAGCTCTTTGAGACGCAGGATCGGATACCCAACCAGCTGTCCGGGTCCATGAAAGGTAGCGTCCCCACCCCGATCGCTCCAGAACACCTCCGCTCCTAAGGACTGCAGGTACTCCTCCCCCAACCCAAGGTTCGACGCGTCCTTCGCCGACCGACCAACCGTATATACAGGAGAATGTTCCAAGAGAACCAGCGTGTCCGGGACTTCGCCCCGTTTGCGAAGCCTGACAAGACCCCCCTGTAACTCCCACCCTTCCAGATAGGGTGTGAGGCCCGGAAGGCGCCGCACCGCTAGCGAGGAGGTGCGCTTCTCCAGTTCCACGCTAAGCTCTGCCTGACGCTTCTAAATGACGCCGCTACTCCGAGCGTCTTCAGTCTGCTCGTGGGCGTGGTAGGAGCTGCGTACCAGAGACCCGCTCTCGACGTGCTTGAAGCCTAAAGCATAGCCGTAGCGCTTGAGATCCGCGAACTCCTTCGGGGTGTAGTAGCGGCTCATCGGCAGATGTTTCTCCGTTGGCCTCAAATACTGGCCGATCGTGATGATGTCGACGTCGTGCTCACGCAGTTCTACCATAATCTGCCGAAGCTCCTCTTCGATCTCCCCCAAGCCCACCATGAACCCACTCTTCGTAAGCACCTCAGGGTTTAGCTCTTTAGCATAGCGAAGAACCTCGAGCGAGCGTTCGTACTTCGCCTGTGGTCTCACCGCAGGATATAGACGTGGCACGGTCTCGATGTTATGGTTGAACGTATCGGGCCTTGCCTCGAGCACGATTCTTATCGCCTCGTGGTCACCCTTGAAGTCTGGGGTCAAAACCTCGACGGCGCAGCCGGGGATCCGCTTCCGGATCTCTTGGATAGTGGCGGCGAAGATGGACGCTCCCCCATCTGCGAGCTCGTCACGGTTCACGCTGGTTATTACAGCATGCTTGAGCCCCATCTTCTCAGCAGCATCGGCGACACGCGTGGGCTCCTCCAGGTCGAGCTCGCTCGGCTTGCCTGTGAGAATCGCGCAGAAGCCACAGCTCCTCGTGCAGATGTTGCCCAAGATCATGAAGGTGGCGGTGCGGTTGTTCCAACACTCACCTATGTTCGGGCAGAGAGCCTCCTCACAGACGGTGTGGAGGTTCAAACCACGCATAGTCTCCTTGATCTCACGGTACCCTTCGCCGGTGGGCGCCTTGGCCTTCAGCCATTCGGGCCTGCCATATCTGCCCTTTTGTTGACGCTGCAAGGGCATATACTGCGTCGGCGCCCCGTCCGGCGGCGGTGCTACCGGCCGGTCCTCCCAACGATGCCGTACCTCAAAGGTGCGCGAGCCATCATCCAAAACTTTGAGTGAGATCTGTCTGCGAGCCACCGTTCTCCTATCTTCTCGCGTCTTCCGCCCTATACTATTGCAAAGAGCCGAACCAGCAGCGAATCCTTTCTACCGGCTCTTAGGTTCTGCATACCGAGTTCCGGAACGCAAATCGTCGCAGAGATCTGGCCGAAGCTTTGAATCTTAGACATGGATCGCGTGCCCATCTACGGCCATGGCCGCCTCGCCCATAACCTCAGACAGACTCGGGTGGGCGTGTACGGCCATGCCTATCTCCTGCGGCGTCCCTTCGACCAGTTTAGCAAAGACACCCTCGGCTATGAGGTCTGTAACCTTCGGTCCTATCATGTGCATCCCCAAGATGAGGTCGGTCTCCGCGTCAGCGACCACCTTTACAAAGCCATTCGGCTCGCCCTCGATGAGGGCCTTGCCGATCGCCCTAAAGGGAAACTTGGCCTCCTTAACCTCGTAACCCTCTTCCTCAGCCTGCTCTCTGTTCAAACCGAAAGAAGCAACCTCTGGGTGGCAGAAGGTAACGCGTGGAATCATGTTCTGGTCTAGCGGCATCGGATTCTCGCCGGCCATGTGCTCGACAGCGATTATCCCCTCGTGGCCCGCCACATGCGCCAGCCAGTAACCGCCTATGACATCCCCTACGGCATACACGCCGTCCTCGGCGGCGCGATAGAACTCGTCTACCTGGATCTCCCCGGAGTCATTCACCTCGACGTTGGCTACATCTAGGTTGAGGTCCTCTATACCGGTCTTACGCCCGATGGCGACCAGAATCGCCTCAGCCTCCAAAGTCTCACTCTCGCCTTCCTCACTCCCGGCCGGGTCAGCCTCCCCGCCGTAGGTGCTCTCTTCATCGGCCTGCTCCTCCTCCTCTTCTTGCTCCTCCTCGTTGACGGCGGAAACCTTGATCTTCACCCCATCGTCGGTCTTCTCGAGGGTCTCTAGGTCGGTTATGGAGCTGGTCATGACCCTGATACCATGGTTCTCGAACTGCTTCTCTAGCTCGGCCGAGACCTCTGGGTCTTCGGCTGGCAGGAGGCGGTCCAGAACCTCAACGATGGTCACCTCCGTCCCGAAGTCGTTATACATGCTCGCAAACTCGGTGCCCACAGCCCCCGATCCCAGGATAATGATCGACTTCGGATAGTGGTTCATCGTCACCACGTCGTCGCTGGAGATGATCTTCTCGTGATCTATCTCCAAACCTGGCAGAGTCCTAACGGCTGAACCAGTGGCAACGAGAACATAATCGGCTTCCACCTCCTGAGCCGCACCGTCTTCGCCTTCTACCTGGATCTTTTTGGGCTCGACGAAGCTGCCCACCCCGGTGAAGACCTGGACCTTGTTCTTCCTCATCAGGCCCTGCACACCCTTCTGCAGCCGCCCGACAACCCGGTCCCTGTATTCGACAACCTTATCGTAGTCGAGCTCGAAGCCGTTGGTGTTTATTCCGAACTCTTCACTATGGTTGAAGGCGTTGAGCAGTTCGGCGGTGTGGAGTAGAGCCTTGGTCGGGATGCAGCCCCAGTTCAGGCACGTTCCCCCCAAGTTCTTCTCTTTCTCGACTAGCGCTACGCTCATCCCGAGCTGGCTCGCCCGGATCGCGGGTATGTATCCTCCGTTCCCACTACCAATAACGACGAGGTCGAACTTTTCTGCCACCCTACTTCTCCTTCCTAGAAGTTGTTAACACAATGTTAACCCTTGTTCCCTATTAGGATTGTTTCCACGCGGCATCAGCTGGCACGTAGGACAGAAGTGCGTCGGCCTTCCCCCAACCTTCTCCCTCAACACCATGCTTCCGCATCTTGCGCACGGCTCACCATGCTTCTCAAAGACCCGCAGGTAATTCTGGTGTTCCCCAGGCCGGCCCAACACATCTCGGTACAACCGCACTGTTGTTCCCCGGTGCTCTATCCCAGCCCTAAGGTTTCGGCGGATCGCAGCGCAGAGGGCGTCCCACTCCTCTGCTGAGAGGGTGTTGGTCTTACGGCGGGGATGCACCCGAGCGTCATAGAGGATCTCGTCTACGTAAATGTTGCCGATACCCGAGACGACCTTCTGGTCTAACAGAAGAGCTTTGATCTGGGCCTTCCGAGAACTGAGCTTGCGGTGCAGATACTGTGCGTCGAAGCTGTTTTCTAAAGGCTCCGGTCCCAAGGAGTAGAGTCTCTCCTCTAGCTCCTCCGCGCTCAACAGGCGAGCCCGCGACAAACCGGTTACATCTCTCAGAAAAAGACGTCGCGCCCCATTAAGGTAAAGTAGGAGCATGAGGACCGTAACGGGCTCCTCGACGGGCGGAACGAGGAGCAGTTGGCCCCCAATCTTGAGCTGGAAGACCAGGTTCATCTCCTTATCGAGCTCTAGGATTAGATGCTTCGCCCGCCGCCGCGCCCTTGTTATAGAGAGCCCTTTCAACCCTCGGGCGAACTCCTCAGGGGAGGGCTGCTCCACGAGGGCTGTATTTAGCACCTCGGCTCCCTCGATCTTCGACCCCTCGACGAGCGTGCGGAGATCATCCTTGATAGTCTCGACCTCAGGGAGCTCTGGCATGAGTTATACTAAGATCCGATGGTTCGAACGACGCTTACGAGCGGAGCGGGCTCCCCATAAACGGCCTTGTAGAGCCCATCAAGCATTACCGAACGGGCATCTAAAGAGAGCATAGCACCTTCACGCACTATCCTTTGACCTTCCCGATCTCCCGTGTAAGGGGAGATGGCCTCCATCATGATGCGGGCATGTGTTACGTCCATCGTCACATGGCTTGTGAAGATCTCCAGATCCTCGTCGGAGAGGTTGGTCGCCTTCTTCAAGCCCTCGGTGAGACGCACGTAGATTGGGGGTACCGGCCACTCGCTCGCCGGGCCCATCGCTCCCAAGCCTAACCGTATATCTGGGTTGCGAGTCAGCTGACGATGGGCGCTTATATACAGCTGTATCTCCGGAATCGTCGATGGAGCCTTCCATTCCTCCTCGGTGAGGTCTAAAGCAGCGAGAAAGCGCCTGTAAAGAGCTGGATGGGTCTCTTGGGGGTTTAGCCGACCGTACTCATCGAAGAGAATCTCGGCAAGGGCGAGCTGAAGCGGTTCGTCATGACCACAGTTGGAGATGAGGGATGCAAGGTACAATCTGCTCACCCGGACGTGGCGGTAATACTGAATCGCGAACGTCCTCACCCCCTCCTCGCTCGCGTCGCCTTCTCCAAACCGCTCCAGAAAAGGATGTACCAGCGCTGGGTGCCCGATGACCTCTCGCTTTAACCGTCTCAAAAACTCTTCAGAACCCAACAAAACCTCCCGTGCTACCCGATGCCCACAGTTTACCGCCCCCAACACGAAACGACTGCTAGTAACAAGAAAAGACGTATTTGCA
>JAFAPF010000352.1 GCA_019247245.1 Rubrobacter sp.
CATAAGAAGCGGTAGGGGTCTTCTGCGTCCGGTATGCTGAAAAGAGTCAGCAATCTCTCTTTTTCTTTACTCCTTGGGTTAGAAAATACAGTCCAGTGCTGAGTGCACCCAGAAAATAAATCGTAGCCAAACCAACGATTATCCCTGTGTTAGCGGTTAGCGCTGCTCCGAGAGTGGTTCCAGTCAAAAGGCCGAGTAATAGTGGAAGCGTAAGGCTAGTATGGCAGGGACAAGCGATTAAGGCTGTTACTGTGAGTAGATAGCCGCCGACTGTTTTCATTGGTTTTGATTTAGCGTTTGTCGATAACAGTCATAGAGGTAGGTTAGAGATAGGTCACGATTCTCAGGCGCTCGAACTTCAGAACGTTCTCCAAGTCGTATCGATGCGTTCCACCCGTCACTATGGGAACCACCGACACCGCGACCTCTTTGCCTTCGTCTAACGCCTTACGGATTGCGCCAGTCGCTATGACAACTTTCAGGGTTGGCGCGAGCGTGTGCTCGGTACGGGGGTCGTAGCGCCGTCGCGGCCCTCTCACCTCGCAATGGCTTATATCATCACCGAAGCATCCCCCGTGCCCGAAGATGAAAGGAACCCGCATAGCCTCTCTCTGCTGTCCTCTCCGTGGTCTCGTCTGCCTCGGGGATGTTGAGAAAGATCCGGGCTTCGTAGGAAGCTCCGGAGTGATCGACACCGTGAAACTCGATGTCTTCGTCTATGGTAAGGACGTCTGCTGCATGGTCGTCTCGCTTTGCCTTCCCCCCAGGCAATACAGGCACTACTGTTACTGATGCCACCGGACCTTCAGCAGCTGCACGACGTACGGCTTCAGTAGTCACGATCGATCTTCGCATGGGGAGCCAGGCTGTTTCGGGGGCAAGTTCCGCGTCGGCTGCTGCCCCTGCTTCGATATCACGTGGCCATAGACCATATCCGTGGACATCGAATGAGCCTGCATAGCCGTTTTCCGCTGTCATCGGGGTGTCAGAACTCGCTTCGAGGTTGTTTAGAAAAACACGACCTCATAAGATGGGCCAGCCTGGTCGACGCCCGCGAACTCTAAACTCTATAACGATCCGTCCGGAGGTAGAGAGCATGTCCGATGAAGGGAGCGGAATCGGCGATGATACGTACTTCCGCATGATAGCTATGAATGTACCATTTCACATCGATTCCGGCAAGGCTCTTTAGATCCTCTTGTCCTTCTCCTTGCCCTAGCTGCTCAACCGTACTGTCTTTTGCGTGCCAACCTTGACGCTTGTAGGAGCTGCCTCGCGGTCTCTTCTTGCTGCTACCTCCTTGTAACAAGGTGGGGACTTAAACTCCGCAGCACTAGCCTTCTCGGAAATCTTGGGATGGTGAAAGCCCGCGCCGACCGTATAGTTTGCTTATGCACGCGACGGCACGAAGATAGAAAGGAACAGCAAATGGGCAATCCGGTTGTGCACTTCCAGATCGTCGGCAAGGACGCGCAAGTACTTCAGAACTTCTACAGCGAGGCATTCGACTGTCAGATAGAGCCAGCGATTTCTGGCTACTCGATGGTCTACCCAGGCGGCAATGTAGGCATTAACGGCGGCATCGGCGCGACGCCGGATGGCGGTGAGGGTCACGTCACCTTCTACGTAGAGGTCCCCGACCTCGAGGCGTCGCTAAGCAAGATCGAGAGCCTCGGGGGCAGCAGGATGATGGGGCCCGAGGATGTACCAGAGGGCCCAAGCATCGCGATGTTCGCCGACCCCGAGGGCCATCTGGTGGGCCTCATCAAGACTGAGTCCTAGCCGTAGCTGAGAGTTCGAGGATAGGTACTTCGAAGATCGCGGAGCTAGCCGAGGGTAGATGCGTGTGGGTAACCTTACGGAGATTGGGCCGATATCAAGTGTTGCACGATATATTGGATCGCGCGCTCCTTAGAATACAGGGCGTCTATCCCAGAGCCGAGCGGTAGTAGGTATACGGGTAGCTTACTGTACCTCGGGTTCTTTTTGTAGGTTTAGGGATTCGCTTTGGGGGTAAAAGGTACGACCACTACATAATGTTACCGGGCTGGCACCCCCTCCTACA
>JAFAPF010000017.1 GCA_019247245.1 Rubrobacter sp.
CGCCCTGTTTGCTTAGAGGCTCGTTCCAGTTCCCGCACTTGGGGGACTGAACGCAAGCGGGGCAGCCACTTTTGCAGGGGCAGCGGACGAGGACGGAGAGGGTGTCGCGGGCGAGCTCCTCGAAGGCACCGTATCCGCGCTCGGAGATGCCTACGCCACCAGGGTAGCCGTCGTAGACGAAGATCGTCGGCAGCCCAGTCTGGCGGTGTACGGCCACGGAGAGCCCCCCGATGTCCCCCCGATCGCACATCGCGAAGAGCGGCAAGAGGCCTATCATCGCATGTTCTGATGCATGTAAGGCGCCCAGGAACTCAACGAAGTTCGGGCGGGAGGAGCCATTGGTCGGTAAGGGAGGCAGGGTTATCCATAACCCACGCGTCTCGAAGGTGGTCGGCGGCAGGTCGAGGGGGAAAACGCCTATCTCTCGGGAGTCGGAGACCTGTATCTTCTTATAGAACGTGACGATGTCCGTGGTTTGCACCTTGCCCCAGTGGAGCTTCGCCCCATTACATAGCTCCCTCTCTTCAGACTCTTGCAGGATCTTTACGTACGTCTCGACCCTAGGTCTGGTATAGTAGCGGCTCGGAACTCTGCGAACGAGCGCAGCGTGTGCCGCGAGGTTCAGATGCTCGACCTCGTAGTCCCGCCCCCGGTGCAGGTAGGTCGCCCCCGGGTGCAGCTCCATCGGCGCCCGTCGGGCCTCGATGGAGCCGATTACTTCCCCCTCTTTGTCTGCCACCAGAACGGAAGCGGAATCGGCAGACCGCAAAGAAATATTCCACGCCGGGTTATCTCCCCATGCATAGTGCATCCTTCCCCCGCTTCCCACCAGCGCCCCTGACTCTAGGAGCTGCTCGACAACCTCCCCGTAGGCGAACCCGAAGTACCCCTCGTCTTTGTCTTCGAGGGGAGCCTCGTGCGCCGCTGCGAGGAGGTGTGGCCCCAGGATGTAGGGGTTCTCGAGCGTAAGGCGTGCAGCCTCGACCCTGCGACCGAGGATCTTCTCGGGGTTCTCGTAAAGATATTGGTCCAGGGAATCCCGTCCGGCTATGTAAACGTTGAGGGAGGGCTCGGTGCCGCGTCCGGCCCGACCCCACTGCTGCCAGAGGGACGCTACGCTCCCTGGGTACCCACAGCACACCACCGCGTCCAGATAGCCCACATCTATCCCGAGCTCTAGAGCATTCGTCGAGACCACGCCCAGGAGCTCACCCCGGAACAGACGCCCCTCTATCTCCCGACGCTCCCGGACGGTGTAGCCTGCGCGGTACGGCGAGATGCGACGCACGAAGTCTGGCCCCAAACGGTCTGCCGCGTAGCGGTAGATCAGCTCAGCCGACTTACGGCTCTTGGCGAAGGCGATAGTGCGCACGCCCTGCCCAACGAGCCGAGAGAAGACGAAAGCCCCCTCGGTAAGCATGCTTCGCCTGTCACCCTTGTCCTCGTCCTTGAGGGGCGGGTTCCTGAAGATCACCCGCCGCTTTCCTGAAGGAGCACCGCCTTGATCCACGAGGGCGAACGGCAGCCCAGTCAAAACCTCCGCAAGCTCTAGGGGGTTTGCGATGGTCGCGCTGGTCAGCACAAAGGTAGGGTCCGCCCCGTGCAGCTCCGCGACCCGCCGGAGACGCCTCAAAACCGCCGCGACGTGCGAGCCGAACACTCCCCGCAAGAGGTGTGCCTCGTCCACAGCGACTATCTTGAGGTTACGGAAAAAGCCAGCCCAAAGAGAGTCGTGACTCGGCAGGAGGCCTACGTTCAGCATGTCGGGGTTCGTGAGGATCACGTTCGCCCGGCGTCGGATCTCGGACCTCAGAGCCTTCGGGGTGTCCCGGTCGTAGGCCGCTGGGTACACGCCACGCAGCTTGAGCTTCTGAATCTTCTGTAGCTGATCCTGGGCGAGTGCCTTCGTCGGGTAGAGGAAGAGTGCCCGGTTCCGGGAGTTGGCCAGTGCGTTCTCGAAGACGGGGATCTTGTAGCACAGCGACTTACCGCTGGCGGTCGCCGTCGCGACGATCACGTTCTCCCCGCCCCGCACCTTCTCGTAGGCCGCGAACTGATGCGAGTACAGTCGCGGCACACCTATGGCAGAGAGCGCTCTCCATAGCTCCTGCGGCAACTCCGGAGGCTCAACGAGAGCGGCAGAGCAAGAAGGAAGGGTAGCAACGGTTTCTCCCAAAGATTCCACCGTACGGTGGCCCAAGGCCGAGAGCGGTTTGGCAGTGGCCCCGAGCCATTCCTTGAGGTCCCTAGATCTCACGTCGACCGGCGAAGGCCCTGCCCAGGGTGACCTCGTCGGCGTACTCCAGGTCCCCGCCGACCGGCAGCCCGCTCGCCAAAGCCGTCACCCGTACGGGCATATCCTTGAGCTCGTGAGCTATAAAGAGCGCCGTCGCCTCGCCCGTGGTGTTCGGGTTGGTGGCGATCACAACCTCCTTCACCCCTTCCCTGCCGACCCGCTCGACGAGCTCTGCTATCCTCAAGTCCTCTGGTTCGATGCCGTCCAGGGGCGAGAGCGCCCCGCCGAGCACGTGATATAGGCCCCGGTACTCACCAGTCCGCTCGATGGGACCGATGTCGTAAGGATCCTCGACCACACAAAGGACCGAAGAATCCCTGCGCACATCTGTGCAAATGCCGCACTCCTCGGCCTCGGTGAGGTTAAAGCAGCGCCTGCACGGTCCGATACGCTCCTTGACCTCGCGCAGAGCGTCGGCCAAGGCGCGTGCGTCATCGGGACGGCCACGGATGATGTGAAAGGCGATCCTCTGGGCGCTCTTCGGTCCGATGGTGGGAAGTTTACTGAGCTCGGTTATGAGACGCTCAACCGGTCTCGCGTAGGTTGCCAAAGGTTGTTAGAGCCCCGGTAGATTCAGCCCCATATCCCCCAAGCCTCCGGTTATGCCACCGAGCCGCTTGGAGGCAAGCTGCTGGGCGCTGCTCAAGGCCTCGTTTACCGCCGCGAGCACCATGTCCTCGAGCATCTCCACGTCCTCCGGATCCACGACCTCAGGAGCGATCTCGACAGAGACGAGCTCGAGCCCCCCGGTCATCGTCGCCTTGACGGCCCCGCCGCCGGCGCTCGCTGTTACGGTCTCGCGGGCCAACTCCTCCTGTGCCCTCTGCATCTCCTGCTGCATCTTTTGGACCTGCTGCATCATCTTGTTGACGTTCTGTCGCGGTGACAAACCAAATTCTCCTCTCCGAACGCGCCGCGGATTCTCAGGCTTCTGTCCGCCAGGGGCTCGACGCGAAGCCCAAGCATAGAGTATACCGTGCGGTGCTCCTCGGGGCACAAGATGCCAGCTCCTTAGGAGCGCGTGCGGCGTAGGACTTTAGGAGCCGGTCCTTGTCCCGTCTGAGGGCTTCCAATCTCTCGCGCCAGCTTGCCAGCACCACGAGAGCTCGCGCCAGCCGGTCTTGCTTGTCTCTTAACAGCGCCGAGCTTAGTCCTGAGTTCGTCAAGACTCATGGCATCGGCGGTGCAAGATCTCCTTCTTGGGAAGACCTTCGGCGGCACGTCGGTCCGTTTAGTCGCGGGTGCGGAGGTCTTATACGAAGACGGCTTATAGCGGACTTGTGCAAGGCGCAGTTCGCCGCTCGATCTCCGCCACGATTGAGGCGGTAGCGGCGAGTCTTTCCAGAGGAAGCCGGTAAGGGGGCGACGCCGCAGAGCATGGCGAAGGAGGCTTCGTTTTTCATGCGCTCGGGGTTTTCACCCGCTGTGATCTGCTCTAGAGCGAAGCGTGGCTTTACTTTTTGCGGAGGCCGCACACAATCCCCCTTTATAGAAAGCCGACATAGCGAAGTCCCAAATCCTTTCTTGTAACGCAAACGGCTGAGGAGCTGGAGAAGCTCGTCTTTCTACTCCCTGCCATTACTAAATCAGACCAAGCAGGTTAACGCCGACAAAGGTGATCGTGGCAGCGAGTACAACCCGTAGCGGGTGTGCCGGTACCCAGGTGGATAAACGGCTACCGACTAAGACACCAGGAATGGTGCCCAGAAGTAGCATTCCTGCTAAGCCAAAGTCCACGTTACCCGCCAGTATCTGTGCAAATCCAGTTACGAACGAGAGCACCATCGCATGGACGATGTCAGTGCCTACAATTACAGCCGGCGAAAGCGGATAGAACAGCAGTAGTAATACTGCCATAACGCTTCCACTTCCTATCGAGGTGAGTCCAACGAGATACCCGCCTGTGGCCCCCAAGAGGACGGTACCCAGGCGTCGTTTGCGGCTCATGGAGGTTTCGCCTTTCCATGCCTCCTGTTTCTGACGCCTCTTGATCCATCCGCTTGGCAGAAAGACTCGCACTATAAGCGATACCCCTGTTAGGACAAGGGTAATGGCAATGATCTCTTTCATGATGCTTTGTACTGCTGCAGCATCGAAGCTGGCTTTGATCCACTCTAAGGTTGCAACCCCCAAGAGACTCGCAGGAATGCTCCCGAGCCACATGAATATGGCAACCTCCATATTCACTGAGCGCTGGCGGTGGTGCTGTACTGAGCCTGTCAGCTTCGTCAAGGTCGCCTGCACCAGGTCTGTTCCAACTGCAATAGGTGCTGAAACTCCCATACCAGAGATAAGAAAAGGCGTCATCAAGGAGCCACCACCTACCCCTGTGAGGCCTACTAAAAAGCCTACCAGGAGCCCAAAAAGGACAGGGGCAGGATGATCTAACACACCCAATTCCGCTCCTTTACCTTTCCATCAAACCCAACGTATAGAGCTCAAAGTTCACCAGTATGGCTCTATTAGCAATCTACTCTACCATCTTAGTAGATAAATGGCACCTGTGTTTCCTGGTCCTCCAAGTACAAAATCCCACTAGAGGCGATAGCAGTGCGCTTAGCACAGCTTCTGATATGGAAGGAGGATAGTTGCTTTTAGTACATCCCCTGTACCAGAAGCACAATAAAGTAAACGATAAGCGCCAGCCCCACTATAAGGCTAATAACGACAATTAAGGGCTCTCTATTCACATGTGTCCATCCGTGTCGCCTTCCTCATATAGGAGAGCACAAAAAGGATTTGCTTCCAAGCTGTATCCCGTACTACTGTTGCTGCTCTGTGTTTTTGCCCTCATGTGCGACTGTATACCCAAAATTAGTTGCGGGACGAGTAGAGTAGTCTTGAGCTTCCAACTACTCATCTGTCACCTCTCCACTTCTCAGTTGATAAACCCTCTAGCATGGAGATCTTTTATTGCTGGAAGAGTATTGGTACAGGCGTTTTCCTTAGCTAAAAGCGGCCGAAGGAAAAAGTCAAGCTAAAGGTATTTGCGTTAAGTGGCGGCGGGTTCCGGCGAGCGCCCTTCAAGCGGTGGCCCGCCGTAAGCAAAGTATGTCTTAGTGAGATATACTACAAATACTGAGCCAGTGAAAACCTGGGAAAGTAGACAGAGAGCGCCAACGACACGCGAAGCGATAGAGCAAGCTATCGAGGCTGCAGGCTGGCGAACCGACGATGGCTTCTCTGCGCATCTTCTAGTCGGGAATGACAGCACTGTCTCGGTACTAGCCCACCACTGGGTGTGGGGGACCGACGATCCTGTCTTCGAACTCTCCGACGAGCAGACGGAGCTCACCTATTGGGTTAGAGAAATACCGCCGCCTCGCCGAGCGGCTCAGCTGGTTGAGGAACACGGCCAACCGGCCGACAAGAAACGCGGCAACCGTTACAAACAAGAGTAGTAGCGGTAAGACAATTTCTGGGGTCTCGCCTTCCCCCAGAAGAAACGAGAAAAGAGTATGAGCGAAACAGGGCGGAAGCTGAAGTCTGAAACTCCAGTTCCTGAGAATGGGAATGGCGTATGCCGTCCGAAGAACTGGCTGGAGCCAGCGATCCTGGTGACGCTCCGTGAGTGGAACTCATACGGATACAAGCTCATGGAGCAGTTGGCGGTGTTGAGGTTTGAAGCCATGAACGTTCAACTTTTTCTAGTAGCTGCTCAATAACTCCGCCCACCACAAGGCAAGGCTTACAACCATAAGGGAGCTTAGGATACGATCTCTCTCTGCAACTATGACACACCCCTTTAAGAGCACAGCTGAGAAAAGAAAGCAAAGCACAAGCTTACTAAGGGCTTCCATGAGGCGAATCATTCCTCCTCTGCTACTCGCAGGCACGAAGAATGTACTAGGCGCGACAAAGACAACGCACTCTCTAGTTGACGGACATTCTTAATCCCATAGCATAGAAAGCTGGAGACCCGAAAGGACATCGTCCCTTCGTTTAGCAAATCGCCCAGAGGAAAGGTTCTCGGGTACCAGCCCAGTACTGCTCTGAGCAGCCAGGATGGGGTTGCCCGCTGAGGGGTTACCCGGAGAAAAAGCCGGTTATATCCCATGCTAAGTATACGCCACCCGGCCTAGTCGGATCTTGCACCGCTCCGACCAGTCTCCAGCTTTGCCTGGCGCCCTTATTAATCGAGCCTTGTAGCATCCTATGCGGAGATCCGACAATCTCGTCATCCAGTTGGACGTACTCCGCATAGTAACGATCGGCCTCTTGTAATCTTGTAAGGTTGGAACTCGGTTTGGGTCTTCAGCCATATAGCCCTTCTTTCTGACACTGCCCTCGCTACTCTACTCAATAGCGGTGTACACCTCTTATGTATCCGGCATCCTCGAAGAGAGCTCCCAGAAAACCCTTTGAGGGTTTATGGGATCGGCATCGTTCATGGCTTGCGCTTCGACGACCTGCCACCACCTGTCGACCTCTTTTTCGATCTTTTCGCGCCAGGAGCGGTCCTCCTTGTTCTCCAGGCGAGGGATGAGCGCCTGCAGGGTCTTTTTGGAATCACCGACGAGGTTGACCTCCATCGGGTAGCGGATCCCTACCATGCGCCCATCGATGTCTATCTGCACGCCGCGCGCTTGGCCCCACTCCGGCAGAAACTCCGAGTAAGGGAAGCTCGATCCAACCATCAGAAGGGTGTCACACTCCATCATCAGGTCCCAGCTCGGCTTGGTGCCCAAGAGCCCGATCGCGCCGGTGACAAACGATAGATCGTCCGGAACCACAGCCTTGCCGAGTAGAGCCTTGGCTACGCCCGCTCCCAGCAGATCCGCTACCTCAAGGACCTCATCGGCAGCGTGGAACGCTCCCGCACCTACCAGCATGGCGACCTTCTCGCCGGCGTTGAGTACCTCCGCCGCACGGCGCAGATCTTCCTCCCCAGGAACGATGTTCGGGGCGCAGTACCCCAGGCTCCCCGGGACATAGCCGTAGGCGCGTGGGGTCTCCTCCACGGCTTCCTCGTCTTGAATATCGTTAGGCACGATCACGCAGGTGACCGTTCGCTGGTCTTTGGCGATCCGCACCGCGCGGTCGATGAGGTTGGGCAGCTGCGCGGGCACGGTGAGCAACTGCACGTATTCGCTGGCCACGTCCTTGAATAGGGTGGTTAGATCGACCTCTTGCTGGTAGTGGCCACCCAAGGCGCTTCGCGCTTGCTGCCCAACTATCGCTACTACAAGACGGTGATCCATCTTGGCGTCATAGAGTCCGTTCAAAAGGTGGACAGCCCCTGGGCCCGAGGTTGCCAGACAAACTCCGACCTCTCCGGTGAATTTGGTGTGGGCACAAGCCATAAAGGCCGACATCTCTTCGTGGCGCACGTGGATCAGTTCGGGGTTGTTGTCGGCCCGATTTAAGGCCCCCATGATGCCGTTTATGCCGTCGCCCGGGTAACCGTATATACGGCTTATACCCCAAGCCCTAAGACGCTCCAGCAGAAAGTCCGCTACGGTTTTGCTCACAGAGATCCTCCCTTTCTATTCGTTGCTCGCGTACGCGATGGTGCTTAGAAGAGCGTTCTCGGTCTGCCGCGAGTCGAGCCGGGTGTGCTGGACCACAATTTGCACATCTGAGTGGATGACGCTTGCGTAGTCAGTGTCGGGCGGGATCGGCTCGGGGTCCTTGAGTTTGTTGAAGCGAACGTGCTTTGTGCGCCGAGCAGGCACCGTTAACCGGTAAGGCCCAATGGGATCCCGATCTGAGAAGAAGACCGTGATCTCGACGTGTGCCTCTTCGTCCGAGGCGTTTAGCAAGCATGCTGTTTCATGGCTCGTGAACTGCGGCTCGGGGCCGTTGCTCCAGCCGGGAATGTAGCCTTCGGCTATAGCCCACCGCTTTTGTCCGATGGGGAAACTCATCGGGCTTCCCTACCTGCATGCCACGAAGCTCGAAGTCTAGCTCTACCCAAGGCTGCGCTGGTATTGACTTGCTTCAATGTTTTCAGGGCTGTGGAGAGGAAGAAGAAAAATATCTGAGACATTAGAGCACCGCCCTTCTCGATCCTTGCTTTGTATCCAAGTTTACTTATACCTGAGGATTGCAAGCACGCTGTAAGGCTCGGTTAGGGAACCGTAAGCTTACGGTTAAGATTCCTCCGCCTGCTTTCGAGGCCGTCGAAGGTGGGTAATCCTACCGGTCTCTTGGGGACAACCCCATATCTAAGCCTTTTCTTATTATATTTGTCTGCCTATCGCTTGTTGGGGAGTACATTAGGGTACGAAGGACGAATAAGCCTGACCACGCCTCGTACCCGGTGACCGTGAGGGATCTTCGAGGTTGCCCTTTACACGCGCTGGGAGATAGCTGTGCGACCTCTGGCAGCCTTTGTCCTAGGTGATTTATGCGAATACAATCAAGTAGATAGCCTCTAAGCCGTTACAGCCTTCCTAGCGAGCAGGTCAATGGAAGTAGCGGCAGCGTAGTACGTAGGGAAGAATCATCCCTCCGGCCTTTAGGACCATCCTTTTGGTTGATCAACTTGTCGCCTATCCTCTCTAAACTCGCCTCGGAGTAGAGAAACCTAGAAACGCTAAAGAACGTAAAGGAGGCTCACGCTGAACAGTGCACTTCTCAGTAGGTCATCTCTAATCTCCGCTAGTGGTGATGGGAGTAATCATAGGGTTTGTAACGTTGCTACGTATGCTGCAACCGTCGGTAGGGCATATCGTAGCACTAGTACCAGCTGGGGTAGCCGCCGCGTTGTTGATAGGACTAATATTGCGCAAGTCCTTAGATATGGCTCCGACGGAGGTTGAAATCGGCGGCTCCAGTATGCTCGTACGTGTTAGGGGCATCGATAAGCTGGCAGCGTTCAAGAGTAGGTTGGAGGTTCCCCTAAGCTACGTGGTAAGCGCTGAAGCAGCTGGCCCTGAGCTAATGCGGCAGTGGCGGTGGGCTCTGCGCTACCCAGGTACTGCATTGCCCGGAGTCATTAGGGCTGATACTTACTACAAGAAGGATGAACGTGCTTCCTGGGACGTATACGATCCGGATAAAGCTGTCATGATTCGTCTGCGGGATGAGGGATACGACCGGTTGGTTATAGAGGTGGAGAACCCAGCTGCAACGCTGGCAGCCATCCAAGAGACGATAGACCGAAGAATCGGTTCTGCTGTAATAGTAGTCAAGAGCGTCAAAGCTTAGATTCTCTTGCCTTCTTTTGGTAGCCTCTCTGGCTCCTGAGCATTACGAGAATGCTGCACACCGGAAACCTAGTTTCCGGTATCTTGAGTACCTTAGCGATACCAAGCGCTATCCGGACGAAGCCCTCGCTCCTTACGAGGAGTTCTCAGCCGGTGGAAAAATCTACTATTTCACCCCTGGCGGGTTCCTCTACCGCAAAGATCTTAGGACAGAAGAAGTGGGAGGATTCTCCTGCGGTTACCTCGCCGATGAGGCTGGCACTATAGGACTACCACCGCACAGGAAGATCAGCTCGGAGCAGCGTAAAGTAACAGAGTAATCAGAACGATACGAAGGAGAGCAGCCAGGGCTATACATCAGCTCTGGCTCTTCCTTTTCCGATGTAACGCATAGAGCAGAAGAAACGAAGCCACTAGATTCAACTCTTATCGGCCATCAGCACCTCGAGAAGTAAGGCCGCAGTCCAAGAAAAGAGGACGGAGCCGTGCCCACTCCTATCCGTGGGATCGAAGTATTCATAAAAGCCCTCGCTCCCAACGAGGTCTATGATGGTTTGTCTGAGGTACACCGCTTGCTCATCGAAGCCGTAACGGACGAACCCCTGCATCAGCAGCCAATTTATGTTGATCCAGACCGGCCCTCGCCAGTATCGCACCGGAGAGAATCCAAAGCTATACAGGTCGTAGCTCGGCACGGGCGTTATGTTCTTATCTCTTAAACAGAACCCTGTGTTCTCTAGGTTGTCGAGCATACGACGGGCCTGGGCTTCGTCTGGGATGCCCGCATACAAAGGGACAAAATTTGGTGCGACGTATACGCGGATGGGTCGAGAATCGAAGAGGTCGAAGTCGAGGTAGATTGCCTGTTCTTCGTCCCATAGCTTTTGGTTCATGGCCTGGGCGCCCTGCTTCGCGCGTGCCAGATACGGGCCCGGATCTCCTCCCAAGATGCGTGCGATCTCCGCTAGATCCTGATCCGCTTGGCACAGGAGCGCGTTGAAGAGTACATCCTGCACCAGGAACGGACAGTCCTCCCTGATCCAGGCCTCATCGTAGTTACGCTCCGCAAAGAAGCTGACGAGGTAGGAGAATCGGTTGTAGGCGGCGCTGGGAGGCCTCTCCTCCTGGGCTACGTAGTGCACGTCTGCACGCTGGTAGCTTGGAATCTGATCCGGGCGAAGCCGTATCCGCTGCATTATCGCGTCCCACATTGGAGAATTATCCATCCCGGACTCCCAAGGATGACGGATGTAGACGAGACCTTCGCCTTCGGGATCTCGCTCTCGGTAGAGATACGCGTGCCACGCCTCGAGGTGAGGAAAAGCTTCCTCTAAGAAGTCGCGCGCTTGTCGCGCGTCGTCGGCGTGCTGGTAGATGTGGAGCACAGCGGTAGCATGCACGGGTGGTTGTACCACGCCCGAGGTCTTGCGGCCGGGAGGGGAGTGTGTGCTGCGATCCGCATGCCAGAATTCAAACCCAGGGAAGTACCTGCCAGGCCCCGGACTAAAGACTATCTGCGGCAACAGTCCGTTCGCCCACTGATTATCGAAGAGATGGTGCAGCTCTTGTATGGCGCGAGCTTGAT
>JAFAPF010000180.1 GCA_019247245.1 Rubrobacter sp.
GTTGTACACCCGCTTGAGGATCGCCACTTCTTCGTCGAAGCGCTTCATGTCGGCGGGGCGAACCACCGGGTTGTGGCGTTTGCGAGCCCTCTGGGCTACGCGCTCGATCCTCTCGCTCAGCCCGTCGCTTGCCTCCGCCAGCCAGGCGTAGAGGTCCTTGATCTTCCGGTAGCCCGCGGCCTCGACGTAGCGGGGGTACTCGGGCGGGTTGTAGGGCATCATGACGAAGGGATCGGTGTCGAAGGCGTCGATCTGAAAGCCCGCCCCGTCGTTCATCGAGGGATTGGCCGGTCCGCGTACCGAGTCCCGCCTTAGCTGCCGCGCCCAATCCTCAACCCGGTCTAAGAGCGCCTCGGCGGCCGCCTGGTCTTTAGCCTCGAAGAAGCCGAAGAAGGCCAGGTTGTCACCGTACGTCTGGTTGTGGTTGTCGTCGTCGATGGCGGCGATACGCCCTACCACCTCGCCTTGGCACTCGGCCAAGAAAAGCTCGACCCGGGCGTGGTCATAGAAGGGATTCTTCTTCGGGTTGAACTTCTCCCACTCCCCGATCAGTAGGGGCGGGACCCAATGCGGGTCCTGCCGATACCTCCTGAAGGGGTACTTGATGAACCGCTTAAGATCGGAATCGATGAATCGCAGTAGGTCAATCCGGTAAGGTACGCTTCGAACCTCGATCATGATCTGCTACCCACACCCATCCGTACTCTCCTCCTCTCTCCCTCGCTTCACCGGAACAGACTACCTCGCTCTATAGGCATAGTCGTTCCCGTTCCACTCCTCCTCCTGAGCAGCCTTGCGAGCAGCTTCAAGTGCAGTTTTATGGGGCGCCCGACTTGGACGGATCGGGCATGGGCGGTTGGCGAATGGTCGGTTGAGGTATGTTCTGGTTCGGGGCGGGTTCTGATGGCGCGCTCTCCAGATTCGCCTCGTTCCTCCTCTCCTCGACGATCGGCTGAGAAAGGATCCAGAGGCTAAAGACCGTGTAGAGGATCATCAGCCCAAGCATCGGATACTGGCTCCTCGCCGCCAGCTTCGTATCTCGCAGGAGACGCAGCGCTACGACGTGCGCCAGGTACACGGCGACCACGTGGCCGATCACGATCAGGGCGACCTGGGTATACCAGACGGTATCCGCCCCGATGAGGGCGGCATCGACTTGGTAGTCGGCGGTGCCGAAGAGGTCCCAACCCCAGCCGAACGGATCCGAGATGAGGGCGATGATCGCCTGACCCTGGATAAACAGGTACGTGTAGTAGTGCGCTGCCGTGTAGGCGATAGCGATGGGCACGATCGAGTAAACGTAGGCCGCTGCGAAGCGGCCAAAGGGCACGCGGCTCCCGCTGAAGAGCTGACTAAGCTTCACGAATACCAGGTACACGGCGAGAAAGAGCAGCGGTAGCGCCACGAGACCCAACGTCGGGGGCATAGCGGTGATCCTTTGCAGGGCCACCCACGGCGGAGTCCCCAGCAGGCTGTCGTAGGTCACGCTAGCGAGCACGAAGACCACGAAGACTACTCGATCAGGGGTCACTCGCCCCCCTGAAAGGAGACCGACCGCAGGAGGACGCAGGTTGAGCTGACGGTCCTCGGGCGCCGCGCTAGTGAAACACTCGTAGCAGTTGACGCATCCCCCCTTCACGGGCTGGCAGCTGGTGCCGCAATCCCTGCAGGCCTCTGGATCCGTCACCCGCACTTCGGTTGGCGCGAACCTGGCGATGATGCCGAAGAGCACTGAGAAGGCCTCGCCCCTCTGCAGCCAGACCTCCTTGCCGAAGACGACCATGCCGGTCCAGGTGAGCAGCGAGTAGAGGAGCGTAAGGAGGGCAATGTTGAGCGGCACGGCCGAGCCCGCGAAGTCGTTCTCGATCCAGATAAAGGTGCCATAGAACATCAGCGCCGGCCAGACACCCAAACGGGCCGGGTAAGGCTTGCCAAGTTCCAGGCCCTTCCCTCCCAGTCGATTAACGAAGCCCTCGGTCCACTCGAAGAGGACCTTCCAAGGGTTCACCAGCGGCCAGATGTTCCCCACGAAGGCTGTAAAAAAGAAAAACCCCACCCACCATATGATCCAGACAAAGGTCGGGGCGAAGTTGTAGCCGGCCCCCTGGCGGCCGAGGAGGCCGCTGAGCACGACCAGAAAAAAGAGCGCGGCCGAGAGAGAACGCAGACCCACCAAGAACGGTCCGTTAGTCAACACCGCGCGCAGAGGTCCGATCCGTAGGAGGTTGACGCGGGGATACCGGTACAACATGTGTTGATCGTCGACGAACAGGACGATCTGGACAAAAGAGACCAGCACCACCGCGGCGGCGGCGAAAAGGTAGAGCCACAACGGTAGCGGAAGGTCCTGGCTTCGCCCGAGGCCGTGGGCCAAAGCCTGGCCGGGCAGCACACCCAGGAGCAGCAGCGCGAGCGGCAAGATGACGAGGCGGCGCACAAGCTCTCCTAACGCGGCTGCACGATGAGGTCGCCCAGCTCGGTGTCCGAGTTGTGATCTTCGATCTGGAAGCGGCCGGTAATATTTGCGTCGAACGGAAGATCTGCCGGCGTGTTCGCCTCAACCTCTTTTTCGAGGTCGTAGCCGT
>JAFAPF010000484.1 GCA_019247245.1 Rubrobacter sp.
GTCGGCGTTCATATCCGAAACTTCTGGTTTGTCCGCCGACTCGGGTCAAGACCACTTTAGCTACATTTATTTTTCACCTACCCCCCTCCGGTCCTGCCCAGTGCCTTCTCGAAAGCGTCTGGCCCTATCTGCACACCTCCGGCGAAGGGATACTCCACTGTATGGATCGTATAGAGCGTAACAGCCACCACCGTCAATAGCGCGACCCTCACCATATGCAGCCGGGGAGTGTCCATCCCGAAAAGATAGGTGAAAGCTATCGTGATTATTCCCAATATCACCAGGGCAGCCCACACCAGAGGTGGCACTCCCTCCTGGCTTTCGAGCAGGCGAAGCCCCCTGTTCTCTTCCAGCTCGTCGACTTTCGTCAGCATCCGAGCGTAGAGTTCTTGCTCGGCCATCGTCTGGGGCTCGAACTCGTCGATACTTTCTCGAAGCGCGTCCGCAGCGTTTTGCGCATCTTGGCTGGTTTGGCCTCGGGCTAGAAGAGGCCATTCTTCTTCCACTACGGCCTCGGCATACGAGCGAGATTGTTGTTGAATCCGGTTCCTATTGGACTCTGGAAGCGGGGTGGAAAGTCGATAAAGTGCCTCCACCTCGCCAGCTTCACGCGCGGTAGTTGCCCAAGCGGTGTCCAGCTGTTCCCATACGAGGAGGATGGCGAAGGCGGCAGCTACCCCGAAGACGATAGCGATAGCATGGTGGATGGTGCTTGTAGCTTCGTTGTGCGACTTGAGGTGTTCTAAAGGCACCAAACGCCGTACCAAGATCAGCCCTGAGAGCGCAACCACCACGGACAGCAAAACAACTAGAGCACCCAAAAGCAAAGCGCTTATATCAGACCTCCTCTTCTCCTTCTGTACTCGATCTCGGCCACCAGGGGTAAGGTACCTCTAAATCGAGAGGCATGGCAAATTGGCAGCCAGCGGAGGATGCTACCTCAAGCTTGAGGTTTGTCCAGAATGAGCAGAAGCGGCAACCCGTTCTCTTAGCGTAAGCTCTGTTGCCCTTTCTCAAAAACGACGGTTATTGACACGATATGCACAATTGGGTAGTGACTCCCTCAAAAGCTGACGGTAGCCTTTGTGGTCAGAAACTCTCGCCAAGACCAGTGGTGGTCAGTCAATCCGATAGTCATCGCTGGCGTGCGCCGCTGGTAGTAGCGCCCGGGCACTGTGCTCGGCTGGCTGAGCCTCACGTGTGCTCGTAGCCAGTTGTGCTCAAACAGCGCCAGCCCAAATAGGGCGTCCCATGTCTGTGCACTCTTGGCGAAGGCGTGTGTCTTGCGCGTCAAGCACGCCAGCCGGTCTCTAAGCACCCCGTTGAGCCGCTCGATATGGACCGGCACCGGTTGGTCCATCTCTTTAGCCCCGATAGTGGCGCGGATCTCGACGCTCAGAAGCCGCCCGTGCTCATCACGGTGTTTGATCGTCTGTGTTAGTGAGACCCCTTCTGGTATGACCAAGGGCGGTCGCCCACGTCTACCCGTCCTCACCGGTTTACGGTAGGCTTGTGTGATCGCCTTAGGGTAGGCTCGCCAACCGTCGCTAGACCAGCCCACCGGCCGTCCTCGTGAACGAGCATGGGCTTTTCCGATCGCCTCGGCCGTCAGGGCCTCCGTGCGTCGTCCGCTAGCGTGAGCGACGACGAAGCGACTCTGGCGGTCCTGGATCACCAAGCCCCAGCGCTCGCCCCATCCCGACGGGTCCCCCGCCTTGAGGTTGCGCTCCTTCTTCTTACAAACGAGCAGAACTCGTCCACCTCCAGCGTGGAGAGCTCCAGGTCGTGGACTAACACTTCGGTGAGCGCCTCAGCGTGCTCGGCAGCGAGCCTCAGCCAGCGACCGATCGTCTCATACTTGTGGCCCGTGATCTCCTCTGCAGCCCTAAGGCTGCCGCGTCGCATCAGCACCACAAGCGCGCGGTCCACCTCTTCGGGAGGTGTGTGTAGCCGGTACATCGGTGTGCTGTGGGTCTCTCCGAAGCAGGCGCCACAACCTTTTTGCGCTTGTTCGATAGGGGCGATCAACTCCGGGTCGCGCTATTCAGCGGGGAGGACGGGATGCCAATCTTGGCTTTGACGGATAACAGCGGAGCGCCACGCGGCATGTTGCGTATAAATCCCGATGGGTCACCAGGGCTCAGCTTTATGGATCGCAGAGGAAACGTGAACTGGCAGGTACCCTAAGCTCCTAGTGCTGCGTGAAGATTAATTTGATCGGTTAGTGCGGCAGGGGACCACTCGCCTGTCGCCCATACCGGTAAGCATGCGGGAACAGGTGTCGAAGACGCCGATGGCGAAGCTCGCGCCAGTACGGCGGGGCCTCTTGCACGCTAATAGCGTCGGCCCCGCTGGCGGTGGATGTCGAAGCGGCCTGACGCGGAGACCGCCATCACGGCCATCACGCCGGCCTGGACCGGGTCGCTGATGACCAGGTCGGCGGCGGCCGGCGCCGAGCCGGCCATGTTCAAGCTGAAGACCAGCACGCCCTTGC
>JAFAPF010000516.1 GCA_019247245.1 Rubrobacter sp.
AGAGCCCCTGGCAGCGTGCAACGAGCGAGAACACAAACAGGCTCTTGAGGCGTACCTGCCCAGGAAGACCGATCTCTCGGTGTACAGCCAAGACGACCTGGACTTGATCGCGCTCAAGCTCAACAGCCGCCTGCGCAAGACTTTAGGATACAGCACTCCAGCTGCTACACTGGCCGAGGCTGTTGCGTTCATCGGTTGAACCCACCATAGCTTCGCTTCTCAGGAGGTGCAATAGAAGCCTTCAAAGCGCAGGTAAACTGCAAATTCACACACCGTTTCGGTTCTTTAAGATGCTCAGAGCGCCAGCGGAGTTTAGGGGATAGAGACTGCATAACTTGCTATTGCGACCAGAGAAGGTAAACGCCTCCCTTTGAAGAGGCTGTCGAGAGGTTCGAAAGAAGTTATGGATGACTAAACCTGCTCCCAAAGACATTCATTTGGTAGGAAGCTCATATGCAGAGGTTCCAAAACAGCATAGCCTGTAGATAGGGAGAGCAGCGAACGATCATGAACCACCCCGAAAAGCGTCAGGCGATAATTGAGCGTCAGGCGATAATTGTTCGTTCGGAATAACCTCTTGATGGTGGAGCTCCCATGAAACTGTTTCTCCAGAGCTTTACGACGCCCACGGAACTTTTCTTTGTTTGTAACCTCGCTTCCGTCCTGAGACTAGCACTGACCAAGGCGACCTCTCCATCGTCGGCACTGGAGTAAACGTTTTGGCGACTGATCTGTGGGTGGCTTCAGTGAACTTGATTTCTCCAATGGCTCTCACTAACGCCAGCTGAGGCTTCTATGATGGTTGTTGATCTATTACGAGCATGTCCTGCTACTAAAAGCTAGAGCTGTAGCGCTGCTCCTTCTATGGGTCACCACAGATGTGGTAACCGTTCTGTTCCCAGAAAACCCGGCTTGTCTTCGGCAAGAAGCTCTATACCTCTCACCCACTTGGCGCTCTTCCATGCGTAGAGGCGTGGGATCACGAGCCGCAAAGGATGACCGTGTCCTGGCTCCAACGGCTTGCCATTATGGTGGGTGGCGAAGAGGACGTCCTCCTCGTAGAGCTCCTCCACTGGCATGTTAGTCGTATAGCCACCGTCGCAGAAGACAAAGAAGAATCCGGCCTCAGCCTTGGGCTTCGCCATCTTGAGTACGGTCTTCGTCTGCACGCCCATCCAGACATTGTCCAGCTTACTCCATGAGGTAACGCAGTGCATGTCCGCTTTGACCTCAACCTGCGGAAGTTCGTTCCACTTCTCCCAGGTAAATAGTAACGGGTAATCGACCAGGCCGCTAACCTTGAAGTCCCAAATGTTCGGGTTGAACTTAGGGGTAGATCCATAGGTGAGGATAGGGAAGCGATCTCCGACAAGGTATTGCCCCGGTGGCACGCGCTTCTTGCTGCGCGCCGTGTCTAACTCTATACGCTTAAAGCTCTTCTGCTTAATCGCCCTCGGGCTCGTAAATACCACGCGAGTCGTGGCCAGTAATGCCATTGAAAATCCCTCATATGCCAAGCCTAACACACCCGCGTACGGGGCCTGCGAAGAATGTTTTCTCGCGCGAAGACGAGATCTTCTCCAGACACTTCTGCCGCGATTACTCGGTTGAAGCTTCGACCTTCTTGGGCTTCTTGCTGAGCTTGATGGGTTCGTCTTGTGCCCACGCGTCGTCGCCAAGCTCTTTATACCTGTACTGGTAGACGCCACGGCAGGTGTGGCCACCGGTGGTGCGCTTCTCGGTGTAAGACAGCTTGACGTTCGGGTTTATAGCCTGGACCATTGCTTTTTCGTAACTAGAGAAGGCGGCGCAGGGCTTGACGTCCCAGCCAGCAACACCCTCGTGGCCCATGCCACCAAACCACGGGCAGCGGTCAGCATTTATAACGTACTCGCCGTCCTTGGTCTCTGTCAGCGTGATCTCTATATCGAAAAAGCGATTGGCGAGCATAACGACATCCACTGTGTCCTTCATCGTCTTGACGCCGAGTTGTTCGCGCAGGTCCTTACCCTGCTTCTCGCCGATGCGGGTCATGGCCAGCTTGGCGATCTTCTGTCCGTCGTGGCCTAGATCGTCGGCGGCCCGGATCATCTCGTCCAGGATCACCCCGGTTCCGGATGCTGCTGCTTTCCACTTGTACCATACCGGACCGGGTAGCCCGAGACTCATCGCCAGGCGTGCTAGAAAGAGCGGAAGACGGGGCAGACCGTAGACTTTGAGCCACTTCATAGCTGACCTGTATCCTTCCCTCGCTTAACGTTGGCCCATACGATTATACTCGCCGTGACCCTTGCGTGTTCTCCCTCTGATCTATCAGTACCCCGGACGTCCCATCCTCGAGTAGGTGATCTGCTTTGCGGCTTCTACGCCCGGCTGGTTAAAGGCATTTACACTGTAGAGGGAGCCCGCGATGGCTGTCTGCACCTCTAGGGCCTGCATGAGATATCCTAGATGCTCTTCATCAAGCGTCGCGAGACTTATCGTTGCGTTGGGTCGGCCCGCTTCGAGAAGAGCTTTCCGCGTTGCGTTACACTCGACGTTTAAGAGCTCGGCCATAGTATGGCCGCTGAGGTAGCCTACACCCTCCAGATCTTCGTACGCTTTCGGGATGGGAAGATCGCGTGGGTGGTCCTCGACCTCGATGATCTCGATCACCTTGTCCTGAGGCCCCTCCATATACAATTGCACCTGCGAGTGCTGGTCGGTTGTTCCTACAGCCCCATGTGGCGTCGACCCCCTACCCTCCTTGCCTAAAGATTCGGCCCAAAGCTGTACGAACCAAGCAGCGAACCGGTCCAAAGGATCTGCGTAGGGCATCATCACCCGCACGTTGCGCCCCTTAGATACGTCCATGAGGTAATAGTAGGCGGCTCCCTCCACGGCTGGATGATCCGCTCCTCTTTGCGCCACCTCGTCGACGCATTGGGCGGCACCACGCAGGAGGGCATCCACATCAAGCCCGGTTACAGCGGCAGGGAAGAGGCCGACCGGCGTGAGCACCGAGAAGCGACCGCCGACGTCCGGCGGTATCGGAAGCGTCCTCGTGCCTTCACGATCGGCTATCTGCCTTAGATAGCCCTCTTCAGAGTCCGTAGTGAAAACGACGTGCTCTCGGTACGTACCTTCACCTAAAGCCTCCACAAGGTTGCCGCGAATGACGAGGAAGTTAGCTATAGTTTCGGCGGTTGAGCCGCTCTTGGTGACGACGTTGACCCAAGTGTTGGGGAGATCCACCACGTCAAGGATCGCAGCTAAGGTGGCAGGGTCAGTGTTCTCGGCGAAGTGTAGGCGGGGGCCTGGATAGCTTGGGAGGAGGTTATAGTAGGGGTGGTTGAGGGCGCGGTGAAGGGCGATAGGGCCTAGGGCCGAGCCGCCGATGCCGACGTGGATGAAGTCTGTAGCGCCCAGGGCGCGAACCTCCTCTGCCAAAGCCTTCGATGGGCTTGAGAACTCGGCGGTCTTCGGTAGACGCATAAAGCCGGGCGGGTTTTTGAAGAAGCCGTCTATGGCATCTTCAAGACGGAGGCCGAGCTCTTGAAGTTCCCTGTCTCCGATACCCCCTTCCACCTCCCTAAGGTTCGTGTAGTCGAAGGTGACCTTGGCCATGCTGCTTCTCCCCTCTATAGTGTTCGTACCTACGATAGGGGGTAGTTTATGACTCGCGAAGATAATGGTCTACTAAGGTTGGTGGGGTTCTGGAGCTTCTGTGTTACCTACGTGGGTTGCAGGACGGTGAGCCTCTCCAAGGTCGGCTTGTCAGATATCTTTTATACCGAGTTATAAT
>JAFAPF010000431.1 GCA_019247245.1 Rubrobacter sp.
GATAGTTAAGGCAGACATCGGCGTCAGAGACGGACGCATCGCTGGAATAGGCAAGGCTGGCAACCCAGACACGATGAACGGCGTGACGCTGGATATAGGGGCGGCGACCGAGATCATAGCTGGGGAGGGTCTCTTCGTGACCGCTGGTGGGATAGACGCTCACGTCCACTTCATCTCTCCTCAGCAGGCTACCTATGCCATCGCCTCTGGGATCACCACCATGATCGGCGGTGGCACCGGTCCTGCTACCGGCACGAACGCCACCACCTGTACCCCGGGTGAGTGGAATATCCATCGGATGCTACAGGCTGTAGAAAACTTGCCGCTGAACTTCGGCTTCCTGGGCAAGGGTAATTCTTCCAGACCAGAGACGCTCGAGGAGCAAGTTCTCGCGGGGGCGACAGGCCTTAAACTACACGAGGATTGGGGCACTACCCCACAAGCCATTCGCACTTGCCTATCAGTGGCCGACAAGATGGATGTGCAGGTGGCGATTCACACTGACACACTTAACGAGTCCGGCTTTGTCGAGAACACGCTGGCGGCCTTCGAGGGGCGCACTATCCACACCTACCATACCGAGGGAGCGGGTGGTGGCCATGCACCAGACATCATAAGAGTCTGTGGGGAGCCAAACGTGCTGCCGAGTTCGACCAACCCCACCCGTCCCTACACGGTCAATACTGTGGATGAGCATCTCGATATGCTCATGATCGTCCACCATCTGAGCCAGGATGTACCCGAAGACGTCTCCTTCGCTGAGAGCCGCATCAGGGCCGAGACCATCGCTGCCGAGGACGTGCTCCACGACCTGGGCGCTTTGAGCATGATGTCCTCAGACTCCCAGGCGATGGGCCGAGTCGGGGAGGTCTGGATCCGCACCTTTCAGACGGCCCATAAGATGAAGAAGGAGCGCGGTCCCCTGCCCGAAGACAGCGACCAGAACGACAACCATCGTGTGAAACGTTACCTTGCCAAGTGCACCATCAACCCCGCTATAGCTCATGGTGTTGCCGAGTACATAGGCTCTGTGGAGGTGGGCAAATTCGCAGACCTTGTCCTTTGGGACCCTGCCTTCTTTGGCGTAAAGCCCGAGATCGCGCTAAAGGGTGGGTTCATAGCCTACGCTCAGATGGGCGACCCGAACGCTTCGGTTCCTATCCCCGAACCCGTTTTCCCCCGTCCGATGTTCGGCGCGTTAGGCGTAGCGCCCGCCGCTACCTCCCTCACGTTCGTCTCCCAAGCCGCCGTCGAGAACGGCGTCAAGGAGAGCCTTGGGCTAGAAAAACAGCTCGTACCAGCCCACAAGACCCGCAGCTTGAGAAAAACGGACATGATTCATAATGATCTCCTTCCCGACATCAAGGTCGACCCGGAGACCTACGAGGTGCAGGTGGATGGAGAGGTTTTGACCTCAGAGCCTGCCTCAGAGCTTCCTCTGGCCCAGCGGTACTTCCTGTTCTGATGGAAATGCATGTTCTCCTGCGTCTGCTTCAACTCTCTGACACTGCCTTCCCAATCGGCGCCTTCGCCCACTCCTCGGGCCTCGAAGCGTTCGCCGAAGCAGGGAACCTAAAGAGCGCCGAAGACCTGAAGCGACTAACTTGTACCTACCTGGATTCTTTGGCCACTTCGGACTGCGTTGCGCTGCGGGCTGTATATGAGGCACGTTCCCTCGAAGAGGTATTGAAGGTGGATCAGCTCCTCTCGGCGACAAAGCTGCCATGCGAGCTGCGCTTCGCCAGCACTGCTATAGGTGGGCGATTCTTGGTGATCGTGGCGGCGCTGGGGATAAAAGGTCTGGTGCTGGATAACTATAACCGCCTCGTTCACAGCAGTGGGGCGCCTGGGAACTTTGCGGTAGGGTACGGGATTGCAGCCCCCGCTTTAGGCATCGGGGTTGAGGAAGCGCTGCTCTCTTATCTATATACTTCCGCCTCTTCCCTTGTTACCGCTGGGCAAAAGCTTATCCCCCTGGGGGGAAGTGTCGCCCAGCGCGCTCTTTACGATCTCGGTAGAAAGATAGCGCGAGTCATGGAGAAGACTAAGGAGATAGTAGTAGATGACATGTACGCCTTCGCGCCGGAAGTGGACATACGCTCGATGCTACACGAGCGCCAGAGGGTGAGGTTATATATCTCATGAGCGCGCTGAAACTCGGGGTGGGAGGACCAGTCGGCTCTGGCAAGACTGCGCTCGTCTCAGAGCTATGCCGCAGGCTGGGCGAGGAGTTCGAAATTGCCGCGGTCACTAATGATATCTTTACCCGCGAGGACGCTGAATTCTTAACGCGTGCTGCCGTACTCCCAGAGGGACGAGTCGTAGGCGTCGAGACTGGTGGTTGCCCACACACTGCCATCAGAGACGATATCTCGATGAACCTGGTGGCGGTGGAAGCTATGGAGGAGCGGTTACCGAGCCTCGACCTCATCTTCGTCGAGAGTGGTGGGGACAACTTGGCAGCCTCCTTCAGCTCAGAGCTCGTGGATGTCTCCATCTACGTTGTGGACGTGGCGGGTGGAGACAAGGTGCCACGTAGGGGTGGCCCCGGTGTCGTCCGCTCTGAACTCCTTGTAATAAACAAGATAGATCTTGCCCCGCTCGTTGGCGCTGATCTCTCAGTCATGGAGAGGGACGCCGCCGCCCTGCGAGGAGAGGCTCCTACCCTCTTTGTCTCCGTATTGCACGGGGACGGTATGGAGGCCGTCGTCGAATGGGTTAGAGAAGCCGTAAAGCACCGGACCTGGACACCGGCGACCCCCACGCCCGGAGCGCTTATCACCACGAGCACCCACACGAGCATTAGGAGAGCGGAACAGATCGGTGCGCTGCACTTGATCCTGGCGCAGAGAGGCTATCGAACGGTGATCACACGACGGTATGCAAAGGCACCCTTTGGTTCCGTACGAGCCAACTATCCTGACGATTCTGGTATTCCCGAAGTCCAGGTCACCAACCCCTCGGGCGGTGTTTTGGGTGGCGATCGCTTGGAACTAGAGATCACCCTCGAGCCCACTGCTGCCGTGAGCATCCTCACCCAAGCGGCGAACAAGGTGTACAGGGGAAAGAAAGCCTCTCAACACGCTACATTTCATCTCAAAGAGGGATCCTTTTTGGAGTACTTGCCGCACCACCTTATCCCTTTCGCCGGCTCCAACTACCTTCAGACAGCCGAATTTCGGGTTGCCGAAGACGCGATACTCCTTGCTTGGGACGCCTACGCCGCTGGGCGGGTCGCTTGCGGAGAGCGTTTCGCCTTCGATGTTCTTCGCGCCAGGATGCGAATCTTTAGAGAGGGGTTTCCGGAGGCTGTGGATGGTTTTGAGCTTATTGCAGGCGGCGAGCCGTTCGGTGGGTACTCGTACCTGGGGGTCGTATACGTGCTCGCGCCACGAGACCTTGAGCCGCTCGCTGAAAAGTTGCACGCGGTGCTAAACGGATCACCTCATGCGCTCGCGTCGGCCAGCGCTCCCACATCCCATCTGTGCGGGGCCCGAATCTTGACGCGCGACGCCACAGTGCTGTACCAGCTGCTGAATAGTTGCCGAACGGTAACGCGAACACACCTAGATCTGCCACTTCCCGCAAGAGGGGTATGGTAGTGTAGCGATGGGCGACTGATATACTTCTGCCGCGCCTCCCCGGCGATCTGTCTGGTAGCGTCACTGTACACTTGGAAGGTCGAAAGCGATAACAGCGCGGCGTCGCTCCTGCGGCTTCTCAAGACAAGTTCGTTGTCTACCCTCGCTCGATGGCATCGGTAGGCCGCGGGTACACTTCCACGCCCCGAGCAGGATAGGTGTACTTGTGGACAAAAACGCAATGTTTCTCAGGAACTTATCTTGTACAGCGGGCTCTATTCGAGTGATAAAGGCGTCTATATCATGCGCGGCAAGCTGCGGAAACCTGCGAAGGCTTCGTACGCATAAGTAACCGCAGGCGCAGCGCATTGTGAAAAAGAGCGAAAAGATTGGAGGCGCGGTTGGACACGGCAACCGAGCAAAACATCTTGGAGCAGGCAAAAAA
>JAFAPF010000383.1 GCA_019247245.1 Rubrobacter sp.
GGAGGAATGTACCTCGTCTCAGGCCCGTGATCGTGGGCAAGGTTTGAGGAGCCGAAGCTTGAGGGGAAGTAGAGGGTCAGCGATCTGTGCGGCCTGCTATAAGGTGGTTTAACTCGTGGCTGAGGAGCAAAAACGTGCGCTACGAAGAAACACCCTTTGAAGACCGGAAAGATGCCGGTCGTCAACTCGCCGAGCGATTGACCAGGTATAAGGATGAGAACGTGATAATTCTTGCCCTCCCACGGGGAGGGGTGCCAGTGGGGTACGAGATTGCCGGCGCCCTCGCGGCACCGCTTGACATCTTTATCGCACGCAAGCTTGGCGCGCCGGGACGTCGGGAGTTGGGGATTGGTGCCGTCGCGCAAGGCAAGGTGCGCGTACTCAACGAGCGCACCATCCAGGCTTTGGGCGTCCGTGACGAGTACATCGAACGGGTTGCGGCCAAAGAGATAGCAGGGATAGAACGCCGCCTGCGCCTGCTGCGCGGTAAGCGCCCCGAGCCCGAGATTCGGGGGCGAACCGTGATCCTGGTGGACGATGGTATCGCTACCGGCGTGACGGCTTGTGCGGCGATCCGCGCCGTCCGCTTGCGAGCCCCGCGACGCCTTGTACTCGCCGTACCCGTTTGTGCCTTACAAACGATGGAGACAATACGCTCGCAAGTCGACGAGCTGGTATGCATCAAGGCACCTTCTGACCTCATGGCCATCGGATTTTGGTACCGAAACTTCGAGCAAGTGCCGGATGAGCAGGTCATCAAGCTGCTCGAGAGCGCTGGGGGTGCCACTACAGAGTAGGAGATGTGTAGATGAACAGGGCATGTGAGTTCGAAGCTAAGGATCGTACCGTTCGGATTTCGGCGGATACCGCTGTGCTCAAGTAAAACCTGAGCGTCCTTATAAGGTACGGGGAGTAGTGTTGTTCGCGCACGGTAGCGGTAGTAGTCGACACAGCCCTCGCAACCACTACGTTGCGCGGGCGCTCCACGAGGCCGGGCTGGCAACCCTGCTAATCGACCTCCTCACGGTGGAAGAGGAAGTGGACCTGCGGACGCGACACCTCCGGTTCGACATCGGGTTGCTCTCCGAACAGCTCAGGGGCGCCACCGAATAGCTCGCACAGACCTCTGACACACGAAACCTCCGGGTCGGCTACTTCGGCGCGAGCACAGGAGCAGGGGCTGCGCTGGTCGCGACGGCCGAGCAACCAGGGTCTGTAAGCGCGATAGTTCCGCGCGGTGGGCGCCCGGACCTTGCCGGACCGACTCTACGGCGCTTCACGGCGCCTATGCTCTTTATTGTCGGGGGAAACGCTTTTCCGTGATCGATATGAACCGGGAGGCGCTGGAGCAGATACGTGCGGAGAAGAGGCTGGGGAGGTCGTACCGGGGGCGACGCATCTCTTTGAGGAGCCGGGAGCGCTGGAGCGTGTCGCGCGGCTGGCCGCTGGGTGGTTCGTGAGCCACCTGGACCCAGCCGTTGAGACACAGTGAGTTGGAGGTATGGCCGGAGCGCTGGACCGTTATCGATCGCCCAGTTTGGTCATATGCTCGTATAGGGCTTGCGCGAGGCGGTCTTTAGGCTCTTCTCTCGCAATGGCGCTTGAGTTCGTCGGCATCCAGGGGTCGGCTGAAGTCGACGATGATCCGTCCCCGCAAGAACATAACAGGGGCGTGGTGAACGTTGGGTAGCTTGTGTGGGAGCGGTATGCTGCCAACGAAGTACTGATTGGCTTGGGACGCCACAATCTTTTTTCGTAGGTTGATAAACTGAAGGCCTTGTGCATATGAGCGAACCGGGTGTATATGATTCGAGAACCTAGCTTTGGAACCGCAGAAAGCGAAGTTTACGGCGAGGTCCTCGATGCTCTGAAGCGAGCAGGTATCCGCTATATGCTTGGCGGTGCCGTGGCCTTGAACGCCTACACCGGTATCTGGCGCGAAACCAAGGATCTCGACGTGTTTGTTCCCGAAAACACCGTAGCGTCTATCCTGGAAACACTGGAGGCCGCGGGTTTCGAGACGGAGATCACGGACCCCTGTTGGTTGGCCAAGGCGTGGAAAGGAAGTCCTTTCGTTGACATCGTCCACGCGAATCAGAATGGTGCCCTTCCCGTGGAAGAGTCCTGGTTCTCCAACGCGAAGGAGGCAACGGTCCTGAGCCGGCGAGTACTCGTCATTCCTGCCGAGGAGATGACTCTCTCGAAGATGTTCGTAGCCTCCAGGGACCAGTGGGACATGAGCGACGTGGTTCATCTCATTTTCGCCACACACGGAGACCTCGACTGGGGGCGCATCCTTTCCGGAATAGGCGAGCATTGGGAGCTTCTTCTCGCCTACTTCCACCTCTACCGCTACGTTTACCCGAGCCACACCCATTACCTGCCCCGCCGGGTTCTAGAGCTTCTGCGCGAGCGCTATGTGGAAGAGGGCGACTCCCAAGGGTCGCTCCGCTTCCGTGGAACGATGCTCGACGACGCTTCTTTCAGGGTAGATGTGGAAGAGTGGGGTCTGCCCGACGAGCGCGCAGCCACTAGAGAAGCGCTGTGTTCGGACGAGCAGCAGCGGTAAAAAGATCTTGAAGATCGCGGCTACCGCCGATATTCACACCCGCGTTGGGGACGCTAAGCGTCTTCACGCCCTCGTGCAAGAGGCCGTACGTGACGCCGATCTCCTCGCTATTGGGGGAGATCTCACCGATCTTGGGCGCCCCGAGCAAGTAGAGGTGCTCCTCAAGGTCCTGGGTATGTGCTCCATCCCTATCCTCGCCACGTTGGGGAACCATGACTACGAAAGTGGGCACGCGGCCGAGCTATCGCGCCTGATCGGGGAGTCCAACGTGCATCTCCTCGACCACTCCAGTATCGTCATCGATGACGTAGGATTTTCGGGTGTGAAGGGTTTCTGCGGCGGATTTGACGAGAACTTAGCCAACTCTTTCGGGGAGGAGCTTTTCAAAGCCTGGGTAACGGAGGGTATCCTGGAGGCGGAAGCTCTCAAAGATGAGCTCCAGAGGTTGGAAACAGAGCACCGGGTAGCCGTTCTCCACTATGCACCCATCCGCGCTACCGTCGAGGGTGAGCCGCCGGAGATTCACGCCTTCCTCGGTACGAGCCACCTAGCGCGCGCCCTCGACGAGGGGGGTGCCACCGTCGCCTTTCACGGGCATGCGCACCATGGAAGCTTCAAGGGAAACACTTCTGGTGGCGTCCCGGTATTCAACGTCAGCCTACCCGTACTTAAGCACGAGGGTTTCAGGCAACCCTACTATATAGTCGAAGTTTAGAGGTTTACGAGGTCATAGGGTCTTTCAGAATAAGGTATAAAGCCCAGAGAGAACGAGGAGAAGTAGCACGTGGACCAGCATAGCCCCTGCCCAGTATGCCGGCGCGACAACCCCACAGAGAACCAATTCTGCGGGGGATGTGGCGCCTCGCTGACGAGCGACAAGCAACTAGAGCTGCGTCGGGAGGATACCTTACCCGCAGCAAGACACCCCTTGCCCGCAAAGCTCAAGCCGGTCGGCGAAGCGCTGGCGGTGATTCTGGCGAGCATAGCTGCCGAGGCAGCCGTTGGCTGGTTGAACCGACGAGCCGGGCGAAACGCCTCCCCAAAGTTGCTGCTTTCCGGGAAAGCCGGTAGTTCGCCGATCCGCGGACGCCTCGTGGGCTTGACCCTGGAAGAAGCATTCGTACAGCTACAGGAAGGAGGCTTCCGGAAGAGTTGGGGTTTCGTTCGGAAGGTGAGCCAAGAATCCGACATCGCGACACCTATCGAAAGGCATAGGTAAGCCGAGGGTAACCGTGTCGGTGGTGCTCTGGTAGTGATTATGTGCTGAACCCCTTTGGCTGATTGCTGAGAAGCTTAGGTCGGGATATAGTCCGATGCTTAGCGGGTCTTCCCTAACGGGAGCGGAAAAAAGGAGGCGTATGCTGTCTGCTTGCGTCGCGCACCAACGGATATTGGCATGTCTCGGGTTGATGTTAGCGCTTGGGTCGCTGCTGCTCGGGTGTGGGGGAGGAGGGTCGGCCACTGCTCCCAAGGAATCGTCTGCCTCTCAGACCACCGCCACCACGAGCGAGAGCCGCGAAGCCACGAGCACGGAATCTACGAAGGAATCCTCTAGCGGGTCTTCTAACCAGCCTGCTCTTAGCGAGAGAACCCCTACCGTTACTCCTAGCGGTTATGTCATAGCCCCGGGATGTGCGCTCTGGGAAGTCGAAGGATACTTCGACCTTTTCTACTACCCTCTCCGCCCGACCACCATATGCGTCCAGCCGCCGGGCAGCCCGCAGGCTGGCACACAGGTCACCTCGGACCAGGCGCCGCTGCCTCCTAACTGCGCTGTTTCACCCGACGGAGTGGTCTATTGTATTGTCGGGGGGATACTTACCCCAGACACCTTAAGGGTGTTCTACGAGCGGGGCGAACTGCAATCCCCCCGAATCTCCGGAGGAAGCCAGGGATAGTTGTGGTCTCGGTATGAAGCCGGTCTGGATCGGCTGCTCGGGCTGGAACTACCCGCACTGGCGTCAGACGGTTTACCCGAAAGGGCTGCCGACACAACGCTGGCTTGAGTACTACGCTACCCTATTTAACACCGTCGAGGTTAACAACACTTTCTACCGTTTGCCGGCCCGCTCGGCGGTGGCGAACTGGGTAGAGCAGAGCCCGCCCGATTTTCTGTTTGCCATCAAGGCTAGTCGTTTTCTCACCCACATGAAGCGCCTCACTGACATGGAGAGCGGCGTCGAGCGCTTCTACGAGCGAATCGAGCCGCTTGCAGAGTCTCCAAAGCTCGGCCCGGTGCTCTGGCAGCTGCCGGAGAGATTCCATCGCAACGATGAGCGCCTCGCCTCCGCGATTAAGCGGCTCCCCTTCGGCCGGCACTGCTTCGAGTTCCGTCATCCGAGCTGGTTTGTGCCAGATGTGTACGCGCTCTTACGCGAGCGTGGGGCCGCACTCGTCATCGGCGACCATCCGCAGCGCGTCTTCCAGACTTATGAGTTGACCACGGACTGGACCTTCGTCCGCCTCCACTACGGCAGAGATGTTCTGGATGGTAACTACTCCGAGGGTGAGCTCGACGAGTGGAAGCGTCGAATCGCTGCTTGGCGCACCGATGTGGAGGTTTTTGTGTACTTCAACAACGACTGGGAGGGCCTTGCCGTGAAAAATGCGCTCTTGTTGAAACGAAGGCTTGGGGCTTCGTGAAAGCCAGATCCTCCCTCGATCTCCCGTAGCTCGCCGGTACGCCCGGGGCATCCTAGGCAGAGTGCGGTCTATACCCCTGGGAACGGCTAGTAGCTGTGCCTGTCGGGGGTATGACAAGCATACTTCCGGTGTCCAGGAGCCTACCCATGCGCAAGATACCCTCCTTAAGGTTCGTTGAATCGGAACAGCGGTCCACCTTGTATTTTGACGTATCCTTATCCAAGATGAGAGCGAAGAAACCTCTTGTGGCTGCGGGACCATCACGTGATTGCAAGCTCGTATAAGAGAACTGATCTCATCAGCAAAATAAGGTACATCTTTTTGTGCAATTGTCCTGCACACTTCAGACCATTTTGCTTCCGATCAGACGTTGCGCGTTTGCTCGGTGCGCGAACCGGTAAAGAATCTCGAAGGCCGGAGGGAATAGAGCCTTGTTACGTGACCTCTGGATAAGAGCAGGGCTTTGACGCTGGCGATTCCGATACACAAAGAGGAAGGGAGAACCAGATGACCGAAGACCAGACCAAGCAGCAAAACCCGGTGAACAAGTACCCACAGCCGAAGTTCCCTGAGCAGGAACTGGAGTGGCCGGGATTGGAATCGCAGATGAACCCGAGGCCCGATTATGGGGAGGACTCCTACCGCGGCAGCGGTAGGCTCGAGGGCAAAA
>JAFAPF010000471.1 GCA_019247245.1 Rubrobacter sp.
GACCCTGTTGAAGAACTCCTGGGTGAGCTGGGCGTTCTGCTCCTGCATCGAAACGCCAAGGTCTGCGGCTGACCTTTGGCTCTGAACGAAGGCCTCGGCGAACTGCTGGGCCGCCTCGTTTAGCCGCTGTTGCTCTTGCTGGTCCATTAGCATGCACTCCTCTATTAATAGCTTCGAGACACCTCAACGTTATCGCTGATAGACGAACAAACTAAACGAAACGACCGGAGCCTTTTACATGAGGACTCTGCCGTTACTTACCGAAGTTGACTAATACGAGCGGAATCATCTATTGGCTGCTCAAAGCAGCGGGCCAAGGACTACACCTTGATTCTTTTGAGCACCCTCCTTGATGACTCGGTGAGGGAAAGTCTCTTTCCGCATCCAATACACTCAAAGACGGTCCGCCCTTCCTTCCGCCAGTCGGCTTCATCCCCTAAAAGGAGCAACTTCTCCCCGCATCGGCACTCAAGCACAATGCTCTTTGAGCAATTGACAAAGTGCTCTGAGGCTACCTCAAAAACGTGCTGCATCGTTACCCTTCCCTGTCCATGATACGCTAAGCACAATACTAGCACGTAGGAAGCATATAAGAAATACAAGTCACAATGCCCCAAGCTAGGGCTTCGATTTGTGGGGTGTGCAAGTGCTTCTTTCTAAACCTCCGTAGAAGTCTCGTCCTTTCAGATGTGAGCGCGCACTTTCAAGTCCTCAGGAATCATCTTGCCGATGTAACGGCTCGTAAGCTTGCCGCTTCGCCGGTAGTACAGATACCAGTATGGGCCGTGTCCTTCCTTTGCACTTCTTGTAGCATTCCTTGCCACACTTCCCACGCTCAAGGCGCAGCGTCCCAGCGCTTGCTTGTCGCTCCTCTACGACCTGGCGGCTCTCTTGAGACTCTCTCGCTGCAAGCTCCCGGCGGGTGAGCTCACTCTCTATTCGGTTTCCAGGGGAGAGGAGGATTTTGGAGGAGTTTTGCGAGATGACGGACTTGTTGATGAAGGCCTCCCTCATGGAGGCGGTCTATCACCAGCGCAAGAGGGAGAGTGGAGGAAAAGACGTGCCCAAAAAGACGCCCCAAAAAAAGAAGAGTGAGGCCAAGAAGGAGTTAGAGGAGGCGCTAGAGCGAGCCAGACAGGGAGATCACTCGGCGCTGTCGGCCGTCCGGAGATACCTCGACGATAAGGATGAGGAGTACGTGGAGGTCGCCGACCTGGCCCGCGTGGTTCAATAATCTCTGATAAAGCGCCTCACCGGGGATGACCTTCTTGTAAAGGAGTTTGTTAATAGGTACTTGGAAGGGTTAAGGGAGGAGCTTGGGGGTCCTAGCCCCACACCGCTTGAGCGCCTCTTGGTGTACTGAGTCGTGCTCTGCTGGTTGCATCTGTACGAGACCCAGGGTAAGTACCCTGAGGCGCAGGAGGACCTGAGTTTTGCTCGAACCGAGTACTACCAGAAGCGCATAGATCAGCTGCAGCGGCGCTACATATCGGCGATCAAGGCACTTGGACAGGTCCGGCGGTTGCTGCGGGTGCCCTCGCAATCGGTGCAGGTGAACATCGCTGAGCAGCAGGTGAACGGCTCAGAGAGGTTAACCCCTTAGTTCTCTTTTATGGGGGTTCTCTCGCGACCTCTGCAACCTATCTTCCTAGTATAGGCGGTACGTACACGAGCGTTCGCCTGAGTTCATACACCGCATAACTAAGCCGTTTGTGTATACGGCGTTCGTATATGAACGTACCCGTACCTCTCTGCATTGGCGTAGAAATGGTGTACCGACGACGGTATGTAGTATCCGACCATTCAAGATAAATCATCAGTGTTCTTGTGAGCATCGTAACGTTCGTGTGGTATACAAGTACCAAATAGGAAAAGCCCGTGAAAGCACTGCCCTAGAAAAGCAGTGACGTGAAGGGCGGCACCTAAGGAAAATCCTGGCAGCCGTTCGGCTCTGAAAGCCGTTCGGTCTATAGCGGTTTACCTTTGTGTGCCGCCCTTTTTATTCGGGCGGAGAACGAACGCAAGGAGCTTGATGAAGGAAACGAAGCGGGCAAACCTACCGAGCCCAGAGGAGGTAAGGGCGAAGGAGACCCTCTCGCCCGAAGAGCTGGCCGTGGTGCTGGGTTGTGGCCGGACGATAGCTTATCGCATCCTGGCCAACGCTGAGATACCAAGCTTCCGCATCGGTAGGCTTAGGAAGGTACGGCGCGTGGACATGGGCGTTACCTCGAAGCGCTCGCTATGCAGGACGGCACCTTGAATCCGAGGACAGACGCAGAGTAGTAAGTGATCGTCTCGGAAGAAGCGCGCCCCGGTGACCCTCGTACACCTATCTCTTTAGATCAGTCCGACAGCAAGCGGACGGGACTCCTCGAGGGATTCGTGACGTCCTTCAGCAACCGGAAAGCGAGGTATGAAGACGCGGCCACTCCGTGCCGTCAGTGCGTAATCCTGCGGAGCAGCAGAGCCTGGGAGATAAGGTGATGCACACTCACAACGCTCCTAGGCAGCGATCCATCTCTTACAACATCCGGGAAGCGAGTGGCAGGTTGGTGGCGGTGCATCATCGGATGGATATGGAAGACGGTAAACAAGTGTGGTGGACGCTGCCGGACGGCTCGAAAGGCCTCAACGGTACACCGATCACCAAGCTCCCCCTTTACGGCTCGGAGCATCTAGCGGAGTGGGATGAAGATGATCTGATCGTGCTTGTCGAAGGCGAGAAATACATCGAGTAGCGAACCGGGTAGAGAGGAGTGAGTAGAAAGATGACTACCGAACATGGGTTAACGCCCGAGAAGGAAACCTACGAGCGACTTCTCAGGGAAAGTCGGGAAATGCTCTCGGGAGCAGCCCGTACCGTCCTTGCGGAGGCGCAGCGAACAGCGTGCGCTCATTACTTGGTACCAAGCTAGGTACCCAGCTACTGCCCCGAGCCCGAGGAGTACTACGTGGCCATGAGCAGGATGAAGCACCTTGCAACCGGTGACCTCACCAGCCAGGATCGCGACCTACTCCAGAAGGGGTGGCTCGGCTAGCGGTATGCCCAGTAGTTTGGTAACAGCGGTAACACCGGGCGTATTACTCGTAAGTAAGAAGGTTTCGTGTTACCCGCCCTCGGTAACGCATCGTAACAGAGCGGCGAACATTATCGGATTTTCTCAACGCTATATCAGCCGTGCTTACTGTTCCAGGCACACAGGAAGCAGGTATGTGCATGATAGATATTTAGATGTACAAGATACAAAAACGGGGCAAAGATCAAAGGGTAACACAACAACGCCGCCGTCGTAATGGGGTGGGAGAAGAGAAGGCGAGGAAATCTGTATTACACCCGCTCCAAAAAGGTGAACGGGCGCGTGGTCCGAGAGTACTTTGGCGCAGGACTCTTGGGAGTATTAGCTGCACGTATAGACGCCGAAGAGCGCCGCCGGCGTGAAGAAGAGGCAAAAGCCCTAAAGGAAGCGAAGGAGCAACTGAATGCCCTCGAGGAACCCCTAGTCGAGCTGTGCGAGGCCACGGAGATCCTAGCCCGGGCAGCATTGCTCTCATCAGGCTATCGTCGATATAAGAGAGGGGAGTGGAGGAAGAAGCGCGTGGAGGTACCAAAGACAACTAAGAAGGATCAAGATCGTCCTGCCCAGCACCCCCCGAGCGGCGAAGAACTCGAAGAGGAGCATCGGAAGAGCGCACTAGAGAAGTTGCGCAAGCTTGCCAAGATGGCGGAGGAGGGCGATGAGAAGGCGGTGTCTGCTATCCGCAAGACCCTCGAGGAGCATCCCGGCCTTGCTAAGCACTGGGCGGACTTTGCGAAGGTGACTGAGAGCGTCTTGATAAGGCAGCTTGCCAACGACAACCCTGTGATCGAGGAGGTGTTCAAGCACCAGTTCGCGGCGATGAGGGAAGAGGTCGCCGGGGAGGATCCCTCGCCTTTGGAACGACTTCTGGCCGAAAGAGTAGTGGCCACCTGGCTAGAGGTGCAGCTACTTCAGAACTCTTGCACCAGCAACATACGAGGAAGCCTCGCAACGAGCGAAGCCGAGTACTACCAGCGGCATCTAGACCGGGCCCACAAGCGCCACCTCTCAGCCATCCGCACCCT
>JAFAPF010000501.1 GCA_019247245.1 Rubrobacter sp.
GGTGACTTTGAGTATGGAGGTTGGACAGTTCCCTACGTTGATGACTTTTTAGGTCAAGTAATGTCAGAGCAGATGGGCAGACCTTTTGATCTATTGTTAGGGCGAAGGACATACGAGATTTTTGCTTCGTACTGGCCACATCAAACAAATCCTGTGGCTTCTGCGTTTAACAAAGCCACCAAGTACCTTGCATCCACCACAGCTACTAAATATGATTGGGAGAAAACAGTTATCTTAAAAGATAATGTCGGGGATCAAATTAAAAGGTTAAAACAAGAAGATGGTCCGGAATTACAAGTTCATGGTAGTGGAAACTTCATCCAAACCCTTTTGCAAAATGATTTAGTAGACGAATTTTGGCTCAAAATATTTCCAATAACACTTGGAAAGGGGAAATGTTTGTTTGATACAAGCACAATTCCTGCAGCATTCACATTGATTGAATCAAAAATATCTCCAAGTGGGGTGATTATTGCTTCATTCAAACGCGCTGGAGAAGTAGAAACAGGATCATTTTAAGTAAAGCTGCTTCTACAAATTCAGTACAAACCGCCCTACTAACTGTTATAAGGGGAAGCATACACGGTATCCTCGGCTTAATGGGATCACTGAGGTGATTGACCGGCAAGCTTGTACTCACATAAAACCGGACATGGGTTTCCGCACAATGGACGTTCTTCGGCTAGCTGTGGTCAGACGACCACTCAGATTCTGCTTGAAATATCTGGTAGCGTCTCAAGCTGCCCTCCTCCTACCTCGTCCTTCTCCCCGCTTCGTCGGCTTGAGCAGTGCAACAAATGCCGTTGATCTGACGATCCGGAGTCCCCGAAGATCAGAATTACCCTGCAGAGTTAGCAAATCCTCATCTCCCGTCACAAGGTAATCTGCCTCTCCGCCTATCGCCAGTGCAAGCACCTTTTCATCTTTGGGGTTTCTGAGGGTAACTGGAAGTGCCGGTGCCGGCACAACGTGGAGTGCCTCGGCTTGAAGCAGACGCAGCGTGTCCTCTACCTCATCAGCTGTGAGGTGATACTTCTGCTTGATCTCAGGACGGATAAGAACTTCTGCTATTTCGGTTTGAAGCGCCTCAGAGATTAGGAGCACGAAGCCCTTGCGTCGCCATGCTTCCAACAGTTCGTAAGGATTACCACGCTTGATAATTAAGCCACTGACGAAGAGGTTTGTGTCAACGACGGTTCTGACTTGCGTCCTGTTCTTTGTCATAGAGTTCTTGGCGAACGACTTCAACAACAGCGGTGACGTCCTGCTCAACTGTCTCAGGGTCAAGACCCGGGGTTCTTAGCGCGCATGCTGTCTAGGACGCTGAAGCGATCCCGCGTTGAGGATTTGAGCCCTTCCTCGATTAATTCTTGGATCACCCGATCCTCAGACGCTTTTAAGTGCTTTACTCGTTCTCGAATCTTTTGATCTAACTCTTTTGGCAAGGATATCTGTTTTTGTATCATATGTACTTATCCTTATAAAGGAACAAGCCGGCCTTTGTCAAGACACAGTTTTTCCTTGCCGCTAAAAATCTTTTCCTCAAGAGGACAGGTTGCCGCTTCTGATCATCCTGGAAAAATCCCAAGCTTGAGGCGGCGTCCTCCGCTAGAGCAGCCGGTTTGCCATACCTCTCCATTGAGGGGTACCTTACCCCTTGTGGTCGAGATTGAGTAGAGAAGAAGCGGAGGCCTGATATAAGCGCTTTACTTTTGGGTGGGCTCGTTATTGTGCTTTCTGTAGTGGTCGCGCTAGCAGGGTTGATTTTGGTACGGCGTTTGGTGCCTTTAGAACACTTCAAGTCTCAAAACGAGGTTACCGGCACCATCCACCATGCTATCGCTATCGTGTTCGGGGTAGCGGCTGCCTTCTCCATCATCCTCGCGTGGGAACAGCTGGGCACGGCTCGGGAAATTACCGCGCGCGAAGCTGGCGACGTGGAGGCACTTTACCGACTTGCCAGCCAGCTTCCGGCGTCTAGTAAGAATCAGCTTCAACAACAAGCTCAGTCTTATGCCGAGGCAGTAGTAGATGAGGAATGGCCTCTGCTAGCACGAGGCCAAGCAAGTGCAAATGCGCAAAACGCTGCGGACAAGCTTCGAGAGAGTATCAATCAATTCGAACCCCGGACGATGGCCGAGCAAGAACTCTACGCTCGGATGCTAACCAAAGTTGACGATTTGGAAGAGAACAGGGGGCTTCGCCTGCTCGCGAGCCAGGAGGGAGTACCCCCTCTGATATGGGCTGCCATGGTGATATTGGGGATAATTACGGTAGCTTTCACCTATCTTTTCGGAGTAGACGCTCCTCGGCTGCACATGGCGAGGATCGGGCTATTGACGGTGGTGGTGGCTCTTTCGCTGTATACGATCTACACCGTGGAGTACCCTTTCGCTCGAGGTGTGCAGGTAGGACCAGATGCCTTCGAGAGAGTACTGGACAGGACCGGGGGGTAGGTGGAATTACCGGCTGGCTTGTACCTGTAGGGGGACGGTGCTCCCAACGTTCGTCTCACAGCAGATACGAGCAGGATTCTTCGCAGAAGGGGGATTCTCCGACCAGTTCTATGCCAAAACCCACCGTTTATGAAACAAGCTAGAGTATCGAAAAAGGTCGTTTGTGAGACTCCTCAGAAGTGGGGTACTAGGTCAATGTTCGCGTCAATGCTTATGGGAAGGCCTCGCGCGGTTTGCATAGTGACTCTGCACCCGCAGGGTTGGTCAACCCTCGGTAGATTTGTGTTTGGCTTCCAAAATGCCGATGATTTCGCTGGCCCCGTACCGTAAAGTATGCCTATGAAGCTCTACTACAACCCTCGAAGCCGTGCGGCTATCGCCAAGTGGATGCTGGACGAATGTGCCGCAGAGTATGAGATCGTTCCTATCGACCTGCAAAAGCGCGAGCACAAGACGCCAGAGTTTCTGCGGATCAACCCCACTGGTAAGATCCCGGCCCTGGTCGATGGCGCTTCCAGGATCTTCGAGAACGTGGCAATTTGTTTATATCTGGCCGACAAGTTCCCGGAAGCTAACCTCGCTCCCAGGCTCGATGCACCAGAACGCGGGCGTTACCTCTCGCTGATGGTCTACTCGACCTCTCAACTCGAACCCTCAATGCGCGATGAGCTGATGGGAGTAGAGACGATTCCCCAAAGCGGCTGGACGGATTTCCAGACGGCCCAAGAGGTGATCGAGGGTGAGCTAGGAGACGGACCGTACCTATTCGGCGAGTGGTTCACCGCGGCTGATGTGATGATCGGCTCTATTTTTATCTACAGGAGGTTGTGGAGGGGCTCTTCAGAACGGCCGAAGATAGAGGCTTATGTGGATCGTCTGTTGAGCCGTCCTGCGGTGATGCAGATGGGTGGATAACCACAGAGAGTTTCTCGATACCCCTTAGCGCAAGCTTCTTCTTCAAGGCAGTAACAAAAATGGTGGTTTTTGATACAGGTTATGAGGTGCGGCGCTAGGTAAGCGGCTGTTCTCGGAAAACTTGAGAATGAATTTCTCGTCGCCCTGCCACTGTAGAGCCGAACAGCGCTCAGATCGAACCCCTTTTTAAGCGGTTGCGCTATGGCCTTCCTTTGGGTTGGGTCCATACTCATTCGTACCCGGTTCACTATCCAATACCATGAAGATAAGGAAAATAATGCTGCCAATAACAGGAATCAAACCAATGAGTATCCACCATCCAGTGCGCCCAGTGTCGTGTAGCCTGCGGACTGCCACAGCAATACTCGGAATCAGAACCGCCAGGGAATAGAGACCACCAAGCAATCCAACACCTGCCCGAGGGCTGAAAGTCCCCGTCAAATAGTCGATGAAATTCAGCACGAGTACGATGACAAGATTGATGAGGAGGAACATCCAGTATTCTTTTCGCCGCGCTCGCCCGCTGAACACCGCGTAGTTTTTCAACACCTCAAGATACCAGCTCATGGTAACTCCTTTGTTGTTGACCCTACTGATTTGGTTAGATGCCTGCCGGGGCGAAGCTACCGCCTAGTATGCAGACTCGTTGGAGTACCCGCGCAACAGCAGCAATAAGTAGAATGTTCCATTCTCAACCTCAAAAGAGCCTACGCCTGTAGATAGCAGGTAGCTGTTAAGGTCTATATCAAAAACGACCCTTTTCGATACACACTGCATGTACCGAAATCGAACGTTTTTGGAATAGGGCAATATTCTTGCATGTGTAGCCGCCTTCATGGGGAGGCTTACTGCCGCTCCATCTTCTGCTTTATTTCTTTTAGCCGGCTTATCTGCTCATCCATCCGCAGTAGCTGCTTTTTCATCCGTCGAAGCCGCTCTTCCATGCGTCGCGAAGCACCTTTTTGATGCGGTTGCTTCGCGGTAGGGCTCATTGCTTGCTCTGCAGCCTCTTGACCACTACAGGCCAAAGGAGAGTGCTGTTCTTGTCGTTGTCCTTCACGACGCTACGTCCGCCACCCGCTCTTATATGAGCTCGATTCTTACTCAGAGAGCTTCCGCTGTGCTTCGAAGCGATAGCCTAACCTCCGGACGGTGTGGATGTATTCGTAGTCGCTCTTCTTTCTAACGGCCCTCCGAAGCCGTGCTATATGCACATCTAGAGAGCGCCCCGAGCCCGCTTTGACATCCTCTCCCCAGAGCTCTTCTAGCAGCTCCTCCCTATGCCTGAGCTTGC
>JAFAPF010000533.1 GCA_019247245.1 Rubrobacter sp.
CTTCGGTTGTAGCGTCTACTTCCCGCGTCCCGAACCACCGATTGGCGCCAGGGGAGACGACAATGGCGTTCTCGCCGTCGGGGGTGACGGTGACGAAGGCGGAGCCTGTCGGTACTTCGAAGATGGTTTTCACATGGGTGATATCCACGCCGTTCTTACGCAGGTTCTCGACGAGCCCTCTACCGAAGGCGTCTTCGCCTACCCTTCCAAACATCATGACTTTAGCCCCGAGGCGGGCAGCAGCTACGGCCTGATTAGCCCCCTTACCGCCGGGATGGAGGGAAAGCTCAGCGTCGGTGACGGTCTCGCCAGGCTTTGGGCGACGGGAGACCCTCAGCACGAAGTCCTGGTTTATAGAGCCCAAGACGAACACTCCAATCACGTAGCGCTACCTCTTACCGAACCGTTGCAACCTCGCGCTATTCTACAGAATACCTCTGGCGGGGCTGTATGAGCTGAGGAGTTATGGAGAGCTGGGGCGATGGCGTGTATATCTTATGGACTGTATCGGGCTGATGGCCTTGAGTTTCGTTATTACCCTAGCCATCTTCGTAGGTATACTGCTCCCTACTTACCTCAGTAAACAGGAATACGAAGTCCCAACCTTTAGGGGCCGAGATGCTTCTCTATTGTTGACCCGCGTATGGCTCATGAAACTCTCGAAGACGCTCGAAGATGGGTTTCACCTCAAACAAAGCTGTCCTCTCGATCGCTTAAGGTAGCTATGAAATTCTCTGGTGCCCTACCTAATGATCTCTTCGAATCGTCGTACCCAACATCTAGTACTTCGCGGTCCTTTTTGAGAGCTTGGGCGAGACAAACTAACAGGGGTGGTAGGGGCTTTCCACTGCCTTTACCTGTAAGATGCACCATCTTCCGTAGGCACGAACGAGGGGGGATGCCATGCGGCACGAAAACTTGGTTGCCAAGATGGTGGCGGTCGTCTAATAGTGATGGAACCCACGCCCAAGCATCTTGAAGCCTTAGAGGAGATTGAGAGGTACGGTCTCTCCGGGCTCGCGGAGGTGTTACGCCAGGAGGGTTTGGATGCTGTCAGATACGTGTTGTGGGACGCCACTGGCTGGCATAAGGACTACGCTGTTGCCCTGGCCCAAGAGTGCAAAGTCACGAAGGAGCAGCAGCGTAAGGGCTGGGAGATGTTCGTCTTCATAGAGAAGGTCTTGGTCACAGTACTTCACGAGGTGCTCAAACAGCAAGCAGAAGAGACGATGGGGGCCTTCTCTGAGGGACCGGAGGGCTTCTACGGTTAGGCTCTAACGCTGCTGCCTCCTCCTGAAGAACCTGTACAGAAGGAAGGCTATCAAAGCGAGGACCCCTATAATCACCACTAGCGCTACTATCAGTAAGACACCTAAGAACCGAAATACTCCACCGCCTCTACGGGATCTTTGGAACTCCGTCAGCGCAAGCATCAAGGGTAGCCCGAACGTTCCATAGGCTTGGTACAATGGTCCTCTAATCTTAGAGTTCACTAACCTCTCGAAGGCCTCGCTTTGATGAAATTGCCCACCGAGCAGCACCAAGAACCCGAGTAGTGGTACATCAGCCCCAACCCCCGGGGAGCCTATGTTAGCTATTTGGCTGTAAAAATCCTCCAACGGTCACCTCCACAAAGACCTCCACAAAGGCAGAGTTAATTTTAGTTACAGTATGGCACGAGAAGAAAGCAAGTCTCAAAGAAGCGCACGTTTTGGCTACGCACAGCCAAAACGTATGATTAGGCAACCAATTTTGGTGATTGCCGTGACAAGAATCTAATGCACCCTATCTATAGAAGTTCATAGATCCGTAAGTAGCGTGTCCCTACTTTAGTAGACAGCCGTTGCCTATATAAAGAGACCACCGAGGTCCTGGTTGAAGTCTCTTCCCTTGACCTGGTCTAAGTGCTTCACTTACCTATGTACCTTTCTCCGGCGTCTCAGATACCAGAAGATACCTACGGCTATGGCGGTGCCCAGCGCTACATACTCAACGATCGGCCCATTTTGCTCTACCACTGTCCACTGGGCGCCGAGCATCTACCCCAAGCCGATGAACGCCGCATTCCAAACGCTGCTGTCCAAGAGGGTGCACGCCGTGAAACGCCCCACGTAGGCATGCGCTTTAGACCCGCTGGTATGGCGATAAGGGCGCCTATCCCCGGAATGAGGTGGCTGATTATGATCGCTTTCCCTCCATGTTGCTCAAACACCTCACTTCCTTTTCCAGATGCGACCCGGAGCCGAGCTTGAATCGCTCGGCCCGCTTAATTAGCCTGCGTAGGCTCTCCTCGCCAGTCCAAAGCCCTATTAGGTACAGGACGAGCGAAGCAATATCGCACCTGCTGTTGATGCCACCAGCACTGCTACGAACGAAAATCACCCTTGGCTTACCAAAAAGCCAGCGAGTGGCAGGAACAATGGGTGGGTATGGGTACGTGTAGGTGCGCCAGAGCGGTCAGGAAGGCTACACCGAGGTAGCCGAAAGAGTAGACAGCATCGATGGCCCATCGCGTAAGATTGCCAAGTAAATCGCTTATTATTCAGTACGTACCCTACATGATGCATCTCCCATTTACGTAGCTTGGGCCGCGATTACTGTACTAGCGTGTCCTTCGTACCCTACTCTAGCCTTGATACTATATTTATGAGATAAGTTCTAGAAACTGTATGGTAGATGCCTGATAGGGCTTTCGATAGGATTAAGGACAGCTGAAATGAACTTGAAGGTCTCGTCGATCAGGGCAAAGAAGTTCCATTTTGCCTCCCTACACCATTAGAGTACTTTCAAGGTGTCACTCTGAGCACTCATAAAATAGTTTCTAAGCTCTCGATCTCCCAGGCTTAGTCAGGATATAGTCAAGGCATGAGTGAGCCGCTAGGTAGAAGGCTGGAGCAACGCTTGAGTCATTTGATTGTTGTCATCGCTGACACGCACGTCCCTCACCGCGCCCGCTCCTTACCCGAAGAACTTATTCCGCACCTCGAAAAAGCCGACCTCATCCTGCACGCCGGGGATCTGGTTGAACCGTCAGTGCTTCAAGAGCTCGTCAACTATGCCCCCGTCCGAGCCATTAAAGGCAACGTGGACCCACCAGACCTAAACCTCCCCGAGACGCTCGAGCTCGATTTTGGCGGCGCGACGATAGCCATGATCCACGACTCCGGGCGCAAAGAAGGACGCCGCAGACGTCTCAAGAAACGCTTCCCCGATGCCCGCGTGGTTGTCTTTGGCCATTCACACGTGCCCTTTCTGGAGGATGAGGACGGTCTTTTGCTTCTCAACCCTGGTAGCCCAACAGATAAGCGACGGCAGCCACGTTATACCTTCGCCCTGCTCTGGGTGGAGGAGGGGAGGGTGCGGGCGAAGTTACTTGCGCTTTAGGTCACCCGCTATAATCCGCTTTATGGTGGAGGCTGGGACGCGAACATGACTAACCCATTAGATTACGGCAGGGGTTTTGAGCCGCGCGGCGAGGGCGTTAGGCGGGTCCGACGAGCGGTAGGCCTTCTGGTGGTCATTACGGTCGTCGGCACTCTGGGCTACATCGTCTTCGAGGGTTGGAACTTCATGGACGCCCTGTATATGACGATCCTAACCATCGGCACCATCGGCTTCAAGGAGGTACACGACCTTGATGATGCTCCGGTTGGGCGCATCTGGACGATGGTACTTATAATCAGTGGCGTTGGTGCTCTCGGTTATGCGACGACCTCACTCGTGGCGCTGGCTGTGGAGGGGACGGTTCGCGGCTACTTCAGGGAGAGGAAGATGAGAAGAGAGATAGGCAAACTCGACAACCACTACATCCTCTGCGGTTACGGCCGGGTTGGGCGCCAGGTAGCTGAGGAGTTCGCTCGCGATAATATCTCCTTCGTCGTCATCGAGCAGAAGCCCGAAACAGCCGAGGAGTGTCTGGCAAACGGCTACCTCGCCGTCCTCGGTGAGGCTTCCAACGATGCTACCCTCGAGGAGGCCGGTGTCCGGCGAGCTAAGGGTCTCGTTGCCGCCGTGGATTCCGATGCCGACAACGTCTTCGTGGTGCTCTCAGCACGCAAGATGAGCCCGAACCTCCACATCGTCGCCCGGGCCAGCTCCGACGAATCGGCCGCCAAGCTAGAGATGGCTGGTGCAGACCGCACCCTATCGCCCTATGGCGTCGGCGGTCGCAGGCTCGCCTCCTTGGCTACTCATCCCCTTATAGTGGACTTCCTCGATATCGTCACCCGCGGTGAGGAGGGCATCGAGTTCAGGCTCGAAGAGTTCTGGGTGCCCGAGGAGTCGCCCCTGGCCAACCACACCATTGGCGAGCTGAAGATTGGGGAGAAGACCGGGGCCATGATCCTGGCCATCCGCAGCAGAGAGGGCAAGTTCGACACCACACCCTCGGCCCAGGACAGGATCTTCCCTGGTGACACCCTCATCGTCCTCGGTGCCCGCGACCAAGTCGACCGTCTCGAAACCCTTATGACTGGGCGAGAGCCTGTGGATGAGGTCTACTAAACCGAGGATACGTTACCAAGCCTATAGGCGTGAGCCTGCAAATCCTACCTCTTTTCAGATGAAGCGTTCACCCCGTACTCGAGACCATCCACGAGGGCCTGCCAGGAGGCTTCGATGATATTCTCCCCAACGCCGACGGCCCCCCAGACGTGCTTGCCATCCGTGGAGTCGATAAGAACACGGGTCGTGGCGGCGGTCGCTCGGTGCTCGTCGAGGATACGTACCTTGTAGTTCGAGAGGTGTATCTCCTTGAGTTCCGGGTAGTAGGGACCTATCGCCTGCCGCATGGCGCGGTCGAGAGCGTTCACCGGGCCGTTGCCCTCAGCCGTCGAGATCGTACGCTGCCCCTTAACGAGGAGCTTGACGGTGGCCTCGGTGTTGGTCTGGCCGTCGGCTCTTTTTTCAGAGATGATACGGAACGTTTCTAGCTCGAACAGAGGCTTCGTATCCCCGGTGGTGCGTCCTATAAGAAGAGCGAGCGAGGCATCGGCTGCCTCGTAGTGGTAACCCTCGTACTCGCGCTGCTTTATCGCTGAGAGTACGGCCGCAACGTCTACCGCGTCGAGGCCCAGCTCCTTTGCTTTGGCGCGGATCGCATTCTTCCCTGAGAGCTCCCCAACCGGCGTGCGCCGTACGTTGCCTACCTGCTCTGGGGCCACGTGTTCGTAGGTTGCAGGATCCTTAAAGATACCATTCATGTGCAACCCACCCTTGTGGGCGAACGCGCTGTGTCCTACGTATGGTCTGTGGGAGTCGGGCGTCAGGTTCATCAGCTCCGAGACGTAATTCGAGACTTCGGTGAGCCTCCTGAGACGCTCATCGTCCAGTACCTTGAGGCCCATCTTTAGCTGGAGGTTGGCGATGGTGGTTATAAGGTCACAGTTGCCGCAGCGTTCACCCACGCCGTTGATAGTTCCCTGCACGTGGGTAGCCCCAGCCTCAACCGCGGCCAGGGCGTTCGCTACCCCGCAGCCGGCATCGTTGTGGGTGTGGATGCCGATTTCCATGCCCGGAAACTCCCGAACAGTGCGTCCCACCACAGCCTTGAGCTCCGTCGGTAGCGTGCCGCCGTTCGTGTCACAGAGGACGAGGGTGGTAGCACCTGCTTCGGCTGCGGTTCGTAGGATCGAAAGAGCATACTCAGGGTCGTCACGGAAGCCGTCGAAGTAGTGCTCGGCGTCGAAGATTACCTCCTTCCCCGCCGTCTTGAGATACGCTACCGTGTCCCTCACGGAGGCACGGTTCTCCTCAATTGTGGCACGCAGTACCTTCTCCACGTGCAGCTTCCAGCTCTTGGCCACGATGCACGCCACGGGAGCGGAAAGGCGGGGGAGAGTGGTGATGGCCGGGTCATCCTCGGCACTTCCACCGGGACGCCTGGCGCGGGTAAAGGCGACAAGACGCGCGTTCCTCAGCTCCGCGGCATCGAAGTTCTCGAAGAACTCGAGGTCTTTGGGGTTCGAGGTGGGAAAGCCGGCTTCGATATAGTGGAGGCCCAAGGCATCGAGCTCGCGGGCTATACGGGTCTTGTCCTCTGTCGTCAAGCTCACACCCTCGCGCTGGGTTCCATCCCTTAAGGTAGTGTCGAAAAGTTGTATGCTCATGCGACTCCTTCTCCGGCTGCCGTCCATCTGCTCACAGCTCTCATAACGTCTCCGGTACTCTTACTACCCCCAATGTCCGGCGTCTTGAAACCGGCTTCCACGGCAACCGAGACGCCCTGCTGTATGGCTCCGGCAACGTCTGGACGCCCCAAAGCGTGACGGAACAACATCGCGGCAGAGAGGATTGCTGCGTAGGGATTTGCCTTGCCGCTTCCCGCTATGTCCGGGGCGGAGCCGTGTACGGGCTCGAAGATGCCGGGCGTACCTGGCAGCCCCAACGACGCCGAGGGCAGCATGCCCATCGAGCCCGGGAGCATCGCCGCCTCGTCGGAGAGGATGTCTCCAAAGAGGTTCTCGGTGAGGATCACGTCGAACCGCTTTGGGTCCCGGATCAGGAACATGGCAGCGGCGTCCACGAGCAAATGATCAAGCGCGACGCCTGGATACTCGCCGGCCACATCCTCGACGACCACCCGCCATAGCCGACTCGTGGCCAATATGTTGGCCTTATCCACCGACGTCACCCTTCCCTTGCGACCCTCCGCCGCCTCGAAGGCTACCCTCGCTACCTGTTCAATCTCCTCGCGGGTATAGACGCTCAGATCGCTCGCCTTCTCTTTGCTCTCCACCTTCTCCCCAAAATAAATACCGCCGGTCAATTCGCGGACTATCAAAACGTCTACCCCCTCGACGACCTCCTCCTTTAAGGTTGAGGCGGAAAGCAGAGCCGGTATCGCCTCTACCGGGCGCAGGTTTGCAAACGCGCCAAGGGCTTTCCTGAGCTTCAAGAGCCCGGCTTCGGGGCGTAGCGGCCCTCGATCGAAGTCCGGATGGCCGACCGCCCCGAGCAGCACTGCGTCTGCGGCCCGTGCTTTCTCTAACGTCTCTTCGGTGACCGGCTCGCCCTCTTCTCGGATCGCCACTCCCCCTATCTTGCGTTCCTCATAGGAGAGCTCTATCCTGAAGTGCCTAGCCGCAACATCCATCACAGTCCGGGCGGCATCGATGACCTCCGGCCCGATGCCATCGCCCGGGAGCAGTAGTACGTGAAATGAGCTTCGCATCCTATCTCCTAAACGAGCCGCAGCATACCTTCAGGCCGGGGTGTTTCCAGACCTGTGCTAGGATTCTCTCAAGGTGCGACCCACGTAGCTTTCACCCGGCCCGCCGTGTACACATTGACTGCCCGTACATAGGCTCGAGCTGCGGCCTCGACAACGTCCTGAGAGAGCCCGCGTCCGGCGTATTCTTGCCCCTCGAACTCTACCGAGACCCTGACCTCGCCCAGGGCATCCTTACCGCCCGTAACGGCGTCGATCCGGAAGTCCGTCAGGCGTCCCTTAATCCCAGTCGCCGCGTCGATCGCACGGAAGACCGCATCAACTGGTCCCTCACCTTCGGCCTCCGCCTCGAACGTGCCATGCTCGGCGTGCGAGATTGTAACCGCTGCCCGGCTCTGTCGGCCCGTAGCTGCTACCACCCGGAACGCGTCCAGAACGAACTTGCCCTCAAATGACCCGAGCTCGTCCGCCGCGATCGCCTCAAGGTCGGCGGCGGTGATAAACCTCTTGTGGTCGGCGATCTCCTTGAAGCGGGTGAACGCTCGCTTGAGGGTCTCGCCCTCCAAGATGTAGCCCAGCTCTTCGAGGGCATCCTTCAACGCGTGGCGACCGGAATGCTTACCGAGGAAGATGTTGGTCCCTTCGAGCCCGATGTCCTTGGGCGTCATGATCTCAAACGTGCGACGGTCCTTCAGCACCCCGTCCTGGTGTATGCCAGACTCATGCAAGAAGGCGTTGCGGCCCACCACGGCCTTATTTGGTGGTACCTCATATCCTGTCATGTTCGAGACTAAACGCGAGGTGTTAGCGAGTTGTGCGGTATTTACCCCAACCTCCACCTTATAGTGGTCTTTACGGGTGATGAGTGCCATCACAACCTCCTCCAAAGAGGCGTTTCCGGCCCGCTCCCCAATCCCATTCACCGCAACCTCGACCTGCCGTACCCCTATCTGTACGCCTGCTAAAGAGTTTGCCACCGCGAGCCCTAGGTCGTCGTGACAATGCACCGAAAGTACCCGCTCGTTGAGTAGCGGCACCCTCTCCTGGAGCTCCTGCAAGAATGCAGAGAACTCTACCGGGGTCGTGTAGCCCACCGTGTCAGCGATGTTGATGACGTCGGCACCGGCTTCGACGGCCGCCGCGACGACCTCGGCGAGGTACCCGAGCTCCGTCCTCGTAGCGTCCATCGGCGAGAATTCGACTTCGGGACAGAGGTCCTTGGCGAACGAGACCGCTTCTCCGGCGAGCCTGCAGATCTCCTCCTTATTCGAGCGCATCTGGTATTCGATGTGTAGATCTGAGGTGCCGACAA